>JBOGUE010000406.1:0-14990 GCA_050695955.1 Thermomicrobiales bacterium
CCGCCGCTCTCCGGAGCCCCCGTCCTGGATCGGCTACCTCTTCGTGGCCCCGAACTTCATCGGCTTTGCGATCTTCACGCTGGTGCCGCTCATCTTCTCCCTGGCCATCGCCTTTACCGAGTGGGACGTCGTTTCCGGCCTCGATTCGATCAAATGGATCGGGCTGCGCAACTTTGCCGATATCCTCAACGACGGCTTCTTTTGGGAGAGCGCGCGCAACACGTTGGTCTACGCCGGATTCGGCGTCCCGCTGACGACAGTGGCGGGCCTCGCCGTCGCGCTCGCGCTGAACGGCCCGATCCCGGGCCGGGCAATGTTGCGGCTGATCTTCTTCATCCCGTTCATCGCCAACATCGTCGCCATCTCGGCGACCTGGATGCTGCTCTACCACCCCCGGTATAGCCCAGTCAACCAGACGTTGCGCGCACTCGGGATCGACGACCCGCCGCTCTGGCTCGCCTCGTCGCAGTGGGCCATGCCGGCCCTGATCATCATGGCAATTTGGGGACACGCCGGCTACAACGCGATCATTTACCTGGCCGCTCTGCAAGACGTGCCGCCGGACCTGATCGAGGCGGCGGCACTGGACGGCGCGGGCACCTGGCAGCGATTCCGCAGCGTCACCTTTCCGTTCCTGACGCCGACCTCCTTCTTTTTGCTCGTCACGGGCTTCATCGGCGCCTCCCAGTCCTTCGGTATGATCAACGTGATGACCCAGGGCGGGCCGGGGCGCGCCACCACCGTCCTCTCGTACTACATCTACCAAAATGGCTTCCAGTTTTACCGCTTTGGCTACGCCTCGGCGATTGCCTGGGTGATGTTCATGGCCGTGCTGCTGCTCACGCTCATCCTCTGGCGGTTGCAGCGGCGCGGCGTCTTCTACGGCTAAGGAGGGGGCAATGGCGACGCCATCGCAATCGTGGCGCGGGCCCCGCTGGTGGGCCGCGGGCGGGCTCGTCGGACGCGAAGCGCGGGTGCGCTGGACGGTCGTTGCCGTCGTGATGTGGGCTGCCGCGCTCCTTTTCCTCCTCCCGTTTGCCTGGATGATCGTCTCGTCGCTCAAACGGGAGATCGATGTCTTCCGCATGCCGATTCGCTGGATCCCCGACCCGCTTACCTGGCAGAACTACGAAGAGATTTGGACCGGCGCCCATCCGCTCACCCGGTTCGTCGGCAACTCGCTGCTGGTGGCGTCAGCGCGGGTGATCGGCGAACTCGTCACCGCCTCGCTGGCCGCCTACGCCTTTTCCCGTCTGCGCTTCAAGGGCCGGGACAAGCTCTTCCTACTTTATGTCAGCACGCTGATCATCCCCTACCAGATGTTGCTGGTGCCGCGCTTCATGCTCTATCAGCAACTGCACATCTACGACACGCTTTGGGCGTTGATCCTGCCAGGTATGTTTACCGCCTTCGGCACCTTCCTCCTGCGCCAGTTCTTTCTCACCATCCCCCAAGATCTCGTCGACGCGGCTCGCATCGACGGCGCCAGCGAGCTCCAAATCTACGCGCGGATCATCCTGCCGCTGGCGAAGCCCGCTCTCGCGTCGCTGGCGATTCTGGCGTTCGTCTGGAGCTGGAACGACTACGAAACGCCGCTTGTGATGTTGACGACCGAGTCGAACTTCACGATCCCGCTCGGTCTGACTCGCTACATTGACGAGGCGGGTGGCTTCAGCGCGGCGCTGATCATGGCCGGGGCCGTTTCGTCCATCGTCCCGGTGGTGATCATCTTCCTGATATTACAGCGACAGTTTATTCAGGCGCTCGCCCGCTCCGGGATGAAAGGATAGGCTCAGGCGCCGCGGGAGTCATTCGCGACGGGCAATTGGCCCGAGAAAGGCATGTGCACGCACCGATGGAACAGTCTGACAATGGCAGTCGCTTGCATTCTCAGCCGGCGGATGGCGCCCGCGGCGTCTACGCGATTCCGCCGACCCCCTTCGACGAGGCGGGCAACCTGGACGAAGGTTCATTGGCCCGCTGCGTCAACTTCTGCGTCGCCGCCGGCGCCCACGGGGTCGTCGCCCCGGTCAACGCTAGCGAGGCGATCATCCTGACCGACGCCGAGCGGCTGCGGGTGACCGAGGTCCTCGTCGCGCAATCCGCGGGTCGCATCCCGGTCGTCGTCGGCGTCTCCGGCGTCAGCACCGCCGCCTCCGTCCTCTACGCCGCGCACGCGGCGAAGACCGGCGCCGAGGCGGTGATCGCGATGCCACCCTACGTGAAGCATCCACCGGCATCCGAGATCTTCGACTTCTACCAGTCCGTCGCCCGCGCCGCCGACCCGTTGCCCGTCTGGATCCAGGACTTCATCGCGCCGATCGGCACGCCGATGGACCCGGCGCTCCTCGCTCGGCTGCTGATCCAGATCCCCGGTGTCGACTTTCTGAAAGAAGAGTCCGCCTTCGCGCCGCAAGTGATGACCAAGGTGCGAGAACTCGCTGGCGACAGCCTGCGCGGCATGATGGGCGGCATGGCCGGCCGCTACCTGCTCGAAGAGTATCGACGCGGCGCCTGCGGCACGATGCCTGCCTGCGAGGTCGCCGACGCCCACGTCGCCGTCTGGAACGCCCTCGACCGCGGCGACGAGGAGGAGGCCCGCCGCCGCCACACCCAACTCCTGCCCCTCCTCAACTTCGAGGCGATGTACTCCTTCACCGTCTACAAAGAAGTCCTCTACCGCCGCGGCGTCATCGCTTCCCCCACCACCCGCGTCCCCGGCGCTGGCGCCCTCGACCCCGAAAACCACCGCGAGTTGGATTTGATCCTGCGGGATCTGGAACCGCTGCTGACGGTTGGGACGCCAGTATCGTCTGCTGCTCCCTGACCATTAGCGGCGGTTGAACTCGATGCAGCACTATTGACGGTGTTGCATCGTCCGATTACATTCGGGCCACCGACGAAGCGCCGATTCCTGTGGTCGTCTGGAGCAACGTGATGGATGAGCGCACACCGAGAGAGTGGGCAGAGATCGAAGCATTTCGAGAACGGATGCGACGGGTGCCCGGCGTGATCGTGCATCGGCCGGAAAAGCAGGTTCCTTACGTTCCAGACATCACAATCGTCGGTCCAATCACGCTCGACGAGTTGCTGGGATACGACGATGACGATGAGGACGGCGCCGGTGAGGACCAATCCAGCTCGTGAGCGTCCGATCCCTGCCGTCAGATATCTATCTCGACACCAGCGTTGTGGTCGCGGGCATGTATCCGGGCACCCCGGACGCCGCCGCTTGCCGCACCTTGTGTCAACAGTTGGCGGCCGCAAGAAGCCATGTCTATTTCTCGCAAGCGTTACGGCTCGATCTCGCGCGAGCAATGCGACGGCTTGCAACCAAAGCCAATAAGCTTGCCGAAGATGATCAGGTTCGATATCGCCTCGATCAATGGGCGACGAACCCTTTAGTGCGCCAGCGGTGGCTGGCAAACGGAGTTCGCCGGTTCCACGCTTTCCTCGATCAATTTGAGGAGGCCGTGGAAATCCCGCTGACCACGGCGCAGTGGCGACAAAGCTTAGAACTGATGGCGACCGAGACGCTGGATGCGACCGACGCCATGCATCTGGCGGTGGCGCGGTGGTACGATATCCCCGACTTCGCGACGACGGATCGCGACTTTCGCCGAGTCACACTTCCCATGATTCACCTCATCCGCGATGCGGATCCAACGTGAAGGTCAGCCAATCCGGTTCCCACGAGACAGGTAGCCGGTGCAGAATGCGCCACAGATCCTCATCGGCTTCGTCGACCTCAATCCGCACAACCCATCCATGGCGATCGGCTTCGGTAATGCACCGGCCTACGAGCGCCGCCGTCAGATTCGCCGCGTCGGCCCAATGCTGATTCGCGACGCAGACCCAGCCCAGATCGACCTCGCCCGGTGATACTCCAGACCGCAGGCTGCCCACCGCTGCCGGGCTGGCCGGGCTGCTTCCACCCATCGCCACGAACATGGCCGATTGAATCAGATCATCTCCGAAGAAGAGATCGCCAGCATTCGTCTCCAAACGAGGGGACGGCGGGTTCCAGGAGTGTCCGCGTCGGTACGCCTCGGCATGTAGCGCGGCCACTGATCCCTCAATCTCGAGGGCTGGCAAGAGGTCCTCAAGCGTAGCGAGGCGGTATCCCACCGAGGAGGTTCGATCGGCGACGTCATGCTCTTGCTCGATGTCATTGCGGATTGTCCGCCGATTAATCGTTCCCAGTCGCGTTCGCATTAGCGGTCGGAAGCCGCGCGCATCAAGGAAACCCCGGCCGTCGTGGTCGTCTGCATACGTGGCGACTTGCAGCGGGCGCGGATCGCTTAGAGAGGGCGCCGCGACGAGCCGTTCGAACAGGGCCGAACCGATGCCACGGCAGCGAAAATTAGGATGGACGTGTAGCGCGAGTCGCCATCGGGCTGGGTGAAGCCAGTACTCCCAAACCGTGCCCACGCCGACCACCGCACCATCAGCCACGGCAACCAACGACCGGCAATACCTCTCGGGATCGTCGTTCGGTGGGCCGTGAACAGAAAAGGGCGCCCGTCTCTCGTCATCCTCGCCCCAGACGATGGACAGGAGTTCGTCGACCGCGGCAGCATCCATTATCCATGGCCGCAGAATCCAGGTCACGACCCTTGGCCTCACTCTTGGTCAAAGAGTATAAAATCTGCGCTCCAGATGCCGCCTGGTTGCAATGGGCGCGCACGTTTCATCGATAGGGCAGAAGAGTGTCGACTGAACTCTTGGAACTTGGCTCCCAATCGTTGAGCGATTGGGAAGCCAACTGGCCCCCATTCAACCAGGACGATTCCCTTCGTATCCCGGCAGACAAGGCCAACCGGGTCATCGCCGAGCTGACCGAACGGCTGACCGAGAACTACCCCTTCTTCCACCCGTCCTACGCCGGCCAGATGTTGAAGCCGGCGCACGAGATCGCGACCGTCGCCTATGCCCTGGCGCAACGGATCAATCCGAACAACCACGCGCTCGACGGCGGACCGGCGACGGCGAAGATGGAGCGCGAGGTCGTTGCGGACCTCGCTGTCATGTTTGGATACGACCCGGCGCACACCCTCGGCCACCTGACGTCGAGCGGCACCATCGCGAATCTTGAAGCCCTCTGGATCGCCCGTTCGTTGCATCCCGACCAGGCAATCGCTTGCTCGGCTGAGGCGCACTACACCCACGCCCGTATGTGCGAGGTGATCGGCGTGCGCGCCGTCAAGATCGCCGCCGACGGCGCCGGCCGGTTGGACCCGGACGACCTTCAGGCAAAACTCCAAACCGAGCGAATCGGCACGGTCGTCGCCACCACCGGCACCACCGGTCTCGGCGCGGTCGATCCGATCCCCGAATTGCTCGACCTCCAACGAGAGTACGATTTCCGGATCCACGTCGACGCGGCCTACGGCGGCTTCTACACGCTCCTCGCCGGTGATGAGGACGATGCCCTCAGCCCAGCGGACGCCGCCGCCTACCGCGCCATCTCCCGCTGCGACAGCATCGTCGTCGATCCGCACAAGCACGGTTTGCAACCCTACGGCTGCGGCTCCGTGCTCTTCCGCGATCCGGCGGTCGGCCGCTTCTACCAGCACGACTCGCCCTACACCTACTTCACCTCGGACGACCTGCATCTCGGCGAGATCAGCCTCGAATGCTCCCGCGCCGGCGCGGCCGCGGCCGCCCTCTGGGCGACGCTGCAATGCTTCCCCCTTCGCCCAAACGAAGGGCTCGGTCCGGTGTTGCGCAGATGCCGCCAGGCCGCCCTCACCTGGGCCGACTTGATTCGTGCGAGCGACCGGCTCTGTCTCATGGTCGAGCCGTCGCTCGACATCCTGACCTTCTACGCCCTGCCGGGCGCGGGCGACCGCCGCGTCTCGGCCATCTCCGCGCTGACCGAGCGGGTCTTCGCCGCCGGCATGGCCGACCGCGAGCACCCGTTCTACCTCGCCAAGCTCGTCGCCCGCCCCGATCTCCTCCAGGCGCACGCCGACCTCGTCTGGGACGCCCCGACCCTCACCGTCTTCCGTAGCGTTCTGATGAAACCGGAGCATCTGGCAGAGGCGCCGCGGTTGCATGAGCGGGTGATTGCCGCGGTTGGGCGCGTGACGGACTCGGGTCAGCGATAGATCTCTCGCCGATGACCAATCCGCACGACAAGGACGTGGAGGATGTCATCTTCGATTCTATAAATGGCGCGGTAATCTCCAACGCGGATTCGATAGAGATCGTCGGGTCCGGCAAGGTGCTGGCAGCCGGGCGATCGCGGGTTTTCGGCGAGCGCATCAATCCGCGGCGCGATGCGGGCTTTTATTCGTGCGGGCAGGTCGTCGAAATGGCGACGAGCCTGTCGGGAGAACTCGATTCGGTATGCCACTGGATCGGATCAAAGACCGTGCTCGGCCTTGATCTCCTCCCAGGAGATCGTGCCGTGTTCACGCACGTCGGCAAGCGCCGCGCGTGCTTCCTCGATGTCGATACGGTCTTCGAGTTCTTCCATCCACCGCACGTCTTCAATCGGCACAATCGCGGCGAGTTCCTTACCGCGCCGCGTCAGGATAACGCGCTCACCGCCGAACGCCGCCCGGTTGACCACGTCAGAAAAGTGATCCCGTGCATCGACAGTCGACATTAGAGTCATAGTGATCGCCTCCAGGGATCTCCCCCCGCTTTCAACGACAGTTCACGTACGAAATGTACGTTTCGGAGGAGTCCTTGTCAATCCCCGTCACGAAACCGCGGCGCGACTTCGTCGGCAAAGAGCCGCATCCCATCCTGCCGAGGTGCGTCCATGAACCAGAACATGAAGTGGCTGATGCCTTCGGCCATGTAGGCCCGAATGCGTTCGGCGACCTCGTCCGGCGTGCCGATGATCCAGTCGTCGGCCATCTTGCGCGGTAGCTCGTCGGTGGCGCCGTTGACGAAGGCGGCGAGGTCGGCGTGCTCGGCGTACCGGTCGAGGTAGGGCTGAATCTCGGCCGGCAGCCCCTGCCCTGTCGCGGCCAGTTCAATCATCCCGCGCAACCGCTCCCGCAGGGTGTCGCGGTCCGGCGCGACCAGAATCTGTGTCTCCAGGCTCTTCTCAATCTCGTCGAACGACCGACCGTTGCGCTCGCACGCTTCGCGTAGCGCGGTGAGGCGACGGCGCAACTCGGCGATCGGCACCGGCGTCGTGTTCCATCCCTGCCCGTAGCGGGCGCAGGCGTCAAGCACGCCCGGCGTCGCCTCCCCGAACCAGATCGGCGGGTGCGGCCGCTGCACCGGCTTCGGCGCACAGACGGCGCCGGTCACGCGGTAGGTCGGACCGTCGTGGGTCACGGGATCGTCGGTCGTCCACAGCCGCACAATCAACTCGGTCGCTTCGACCAGGTCAGCGATGCGCTGGGTCAGGTCATCTTGCCACGGCAGACCGTAGCTGACGTACTCGCGTCCCATGTAGCCGCAGTCGAGGAAGTGGATCAGTCGCCCGCCCGAGATCTGGTCCAGCGTCGCCGCCATCTTCGCGGCCAGCGCCGGATGGCGGAAATAGTTCGCCTGGTGGATCATGCCCAGCTTCGCCCGCGTGGTCACCCCCGCCAGCGCCGCCAGCACCGTCCACCCTTCCAGAATCGCGTCGTCCTGGCCGAGCATCAGGTGGTCGGCGACCCAGAGCGAGTCGTAGCCAAGCTCATCCGCGATGCGACCCAGGTCGATCGTCGTCCGTGCGTCCAGCTTCGCGTAGCTTGGCGTGCGGAAGAGGTTGATGCCCGGCGACGCGAAGATCGGCAGGCAGAACCCGAACTTGACGTTAACCATCGCCGTTACTCGATCACGAGATCGTAGAAGGCGCGATCCCGCTTCTCCAGCATCGGGATGATAGTGCCCTCGATGATCTCCTTGAAGTGCGGCGTCGCCCGGTGTGCGTCGATCGCTGCCTGATCGGCGTACAGCTCGTAGAGCAGGAATCGGTCCGCGTCATCATGCGACCGCGACACCTGATACATCGCGCAGCCCGGTTCCTGCTCCGCCACCAGCGGCGCCATACGCTTCAACGCCGCTTCGATCTCGTCGCCCTTCCCTGCCTGGCCGTGATAAATCGCCGTCAGCACAATCATCGGTCGTTCTCCCTTCGCTCCTCGCTTCTGGCTTCTCGCCCCTCGCGCTTCGCTCCTAGACGAGGTGCTCGACCGGTTCGCCGCGCAACGAGCGCAGCACGTTGTACCAGAGGCACTGCGAGTCCCGGACCCAGGTCCAGGGGCTCTGCCAGGCCAGATGCGGCGTCAATGTCACGTTGGCGTCCAGCCGCTCGGCTAGGTCGTGCAGCGGATCGTCCGGCGGCAGCGGCTCCTCGAAGAAGACGTCGAGCGCCGCCCCGCCAAGGCGCTGCGCTTGCAGGGCCGTAGTCAAAGCATCCTGGTCGACGAGCTTACCGCGCGCCGTGTTGATGAAAAGCGCGTCCGGTTTCATCAGCCCAATCTCGCGCTCCCCGATGATCCCCTCGGTCTGCTCGTTGAGCGCAAGCTGCACGCTCACCACATCGGCCCGGGCAAAGAGCTCGTCCCACTCCACGTAGGTGACGCCGTACCGCTCTTCAAGCTCGGGGAACCGCTCGATGTCCCAGTAGATCGCCGGCATGTCGAACGCCCGCGCGGCGCGGGCAATCGGCCGGGCGATCTCCCCGAATCCCACCAAGCCGAGCGTCAGGTCGCGCGCGAGCTTGATCCCCGGAAACATACCCCAGCGGTCGCCGTAGGCGCGATCCTGCATGTGTGCCCGCAAGGCAGGTAGTCGCTTGAGATGATTGAGAATGAAGGCCCACACGTGCTCGGCGACGGCGATGTAGTTCACCAGCGGCGTCGCCGCAACCGGTATCCCCGCCGAGCGCGCTGCCTCCATCGGCACGCCCCGATAATCCAGCCCCAAATGTTGCAGCAGCCGCAACCTCGTGGCGCCCGCGACCGCCGCCGCCGGCAATCGCTCTTTGTGAATGACGACGAAGTCGGCGTCCGCGACCGTCTCGACGATCCGGGCGACGTCGGTCAGGTGCCGCACGGCGGGCGCAAAGTCCTGTTGCAACGCGCCGAAGATACCGGGACCGGTCGGGTTCGCCTGATACCATTCCAACTCGACGTCGTACTCCGCAAACAACTCTCCGAAGCTCGGCGCGTGCGCCGCCCCCGCCGCATCCTCCGCCAGCATCCACGCCTGGATCTCCGGCAACCACGACGCCCACGGCCGCACCCCCAACAACGTGTTGCCGATGTTGTCCCAAACGACGATCTTGATCCGCTCCACCGAAACCCCCTCGCCTACTAACCCCTAACGCCTAACGCCTAACGCCTAACGCCTCCGTCACCCCTTCAACCCAGTCATCGAGATGCCTTCGACGAACCACTTTTGGCCGATGATCCAGAGCGCGAGGATCGGCATGATGGAGAGCGTCACCGCGGCCATCTCCACCCCCCGGTCCTGCGAGAACCCGCCGCTCAGCTCCGCGATCGCCATCGGCACCACCTTCAGCTCGGGCGAGCGAACGACGATCAGCGGCCAGAGATACATGTTCCACGCGGTCAGAAAGGTGATCACGCCGTAGGCGATCAGGACGGGGCGACTGAGCGGCAGGGTCAGGCGCCAGTAAAGCTGGAGCGGATTCGCGCCGTCGAGGCGGGCCGACTCGTACAGCTCATTCGGCAACTTGAGGAAGAACTGCCGGAACATGAACGTGCCGAAGGCGCCTTGGGCGACGATGGGGACGATCAGGCCCTGGTAGGTGTTGATCCAGCCCAACTCCACCACCACGATGAAGGTCGGGATCATCGTCACCTGGGGCGGGATCATCAGCGTCCCGAGATAGAGCAGGAAGAGTTGGTCGCGCATTGGGAAGCGCAGCCGGGCAAAGGCGAACCCGCCCATCGTCGTGACTAAGCCCTGGAAAACGACGATGCTGCCGGCGAAGATGAACGAGTTGAGGAAAACGCGACCGCTGACGGTGTCAATCGCCTTGGAGAAGTTGTTCCAGGCGAATGGGCTGGGGATCCACGTCGGCGGATAGGCAAAGACTTCCGAGGGCGCCTTGAGGGACGTTGAAAGCATCCAGAGAAATGGCACGACGTTGATCAGCGCCCCGGCGAGCAGCGCGACGATCAGCAGCATCCACGCGGGGGAAAGCGACAGCCGGCGTTCGGTCATAGGACTCCTCCTCCGACAGTCGTCGGCCACCGGATGCACCTAGGAGAGGCCTTGTCCGTTCGAGATCCACCGTCGATACTCACCCTATGAAACTGACGATCACCGTCAAACTGCAACCGACTCCCGAACAGTCGTCCGTTTTGCGTGACACGCTTCGACGGGCCAACGCTGCTGCCAACTCCATCAGCGCGATGGCCTGGGAAAGTCAGACGTGGCGCCAATACGACCTGCACAAAGTGGTCTATCATCGAGTGCGGCAATCGTCTGGATTGACAGCACAAATAGTCGTCAGCATGATCGCGAAGGTTGCCGATGCCTATAAGGTCGACAGAAAACGGCGACGCCTGTTTCGTCCGCTCGGATCCATCGCTTATGACGACCGGATTCTGCGCTGGTATGGAGATGCAGTCTCGATCTGGACAACGAGTGGGCGGCAATGTATTCCCTTCGTCTGCAGAAAGAACGTTGCTGTCCTTCTTTCCTCGCGGCGCGGCGAGAGCGATTTGGTGTTGCGCGATGGTAAGTGGTATCTGATTGCCACCATCGAAGTCGACGATCCGCCGCCCGTTGATCCAATCGATTGGCTCGGAGTGGACGTTGGCATTATCAACCTTGCCACCGACAGCGACGGTAACTCCTACAGCGGTGAGGCCATCGAACGGAACCGCCGAAGGCACACGCATCGCCGTCGCAATCTTCAGCGCCGAGGCACCAAGTCCGCCAAACGGAAGCTCAAGACTCTGGGGAAGAAGCAGGCACGATTCCAGCGACACGTCAACCACGTCCTCAGCAAGCGCATCGTCGCTTCGGCGAAAGGCACCGGACGCGGAATTGCCCTTGAAGACCTTAAGGGAATCCGCGAGCGGGTGACGGCTCCTCGCCGGCAACGGGCACGACTCGCCAACTGGGGATTCGCTCAGCTTCAATCGTTCGTTTGCTACAAAGCGAGAATGGCGGGGATACCTGTCGTTTTCGTCGATCCCCGGAACACCAGTCGGACCTGTCCGTGCTGTGCCCCCGTCGACAAACGGAATCGGCCCCGACCAGGCACGTTTCAATGCATCAAATGCGGGTTCGTTGCGCCCGCGCATGCTGTCGCGGCACGGAACATCCGTGTCAGGGCTGCCGTAAACCAGCCGAACGTCGGATTCGCCTCTGATTCCGATAGGGTGGGCGTGGTCAGTTCGCACGAACAGGCTACCCTCACAAGCCGCCCGCGTTAGCGAGCAGCAGTTTACTCGTAGTGGACCCATCGCTTTTGCAGCAGCCAGTTACCGATCGTGAGGACGAAGACGACGACGAAGAGGAGGTAGGCCTGCGCCGAGGCGTAGCCCATCCGGAAGAAGACGAAGGCGTTCTCGTAGATGTTGTAGACAAAGACATTGGTCGCGTCGAGCGGTCCGCCCTGGGTCATCACGTTGATGATGTCGAAGCTGCCGAAGAGGAGGCTAAAGAGCGTAATCAGGAGCACGAAAAAGGTCGTCGGCGTCATCAGGGGTACGGAGATGTCGCGGAATTGCCGCCAGCGAGAGGCCCCATCGACCGCCGCCGCATCGTAAAGGTGCCGGGGGATCTCCTGGAGTCCGGCGAGGTAGATGATGGTATTGAACGGCAGCAGTTTCCAGACAGTCATCACGATGATCGCCGGCATCGCCCAGCGCGTGCTGAAGAGCCAGTCGATCCGCTCTCCGCCGACCTTGATCAGAGCGTAGTTGATCAGCCCCTGGTCCTTCGCATACAGCCACTTCCAGACCGCGGCCGCGGCGACGGGCGAGGTGACCAGCGGCAGGAAGTAGAGACTGCGCCAAGCATGCCGTCCCGTGACCACGGCATTCAGCAGTACCGCGGAAAGCAAGGCGAGGACGAGCAAGGGCACGGTCGAGCCGACGACGTAGTAGATCGAGTTCCAGAGCAGCTTCGGCGTCAGGTCGTCCTTGAAGAAATCGATGTAGTTCTGGACGCCGAGCCATTCCTTGGCGCCGATGATCTTCCAGTCGAAGAGGCTGATGTAGGCTCCGTAGACGATCGGATAGGCGAAAAAGACGAGAAACAAGACCAGGTTTGGGCCGAGGAAGAAGAGCGCCCACGGCCAGTCCCGGTTCGCGCCCCGGAAGAGCCGAACGCGCGGCTGTGCGCTGGGAAGTACCTCTACGACCGCCATTTACCCGCCCTGTTTGAGACAGCCCTCACCCCGGCGCTTCGCGCCACCGCACCCAGAGGGTACCCGCCGTGCGCGAGAGAGGGGACGATAGGCGGCGCGGCTCCTCCTCTCCCGCGGTTCGGGAGAGGGGGCTGGGGGGTGAGGGCTGAAATCGCTACCCTGCCTGCAGCGCCTTGGTCGCCTCGTCGGCCATCCGGTTGACGGCGTCTTCGGTCGTCATCTGTTCGAGCACGACCGCGTCGAGACCGTCGAGCATCGCCTGGCGGAAGGGGCCGGTGCTGTAGAAGGGGAGCGACGGCGGCAGCATCGCCGTCTCCGTCGCCTTGACGAAGATGTCGTTGTTGTACGGTGGACCGGGCAGGCTCTTCCAGGTGGGATCGTCGTAGAAGCTGGTGATCGGCGGGACCAGCAAGTACGTCTCCATGAAGACCTTCATCCCCTCGGTGAAGGTATAGCGGAGGACCTCCCACGCCGCCTCGACATTCTCCGTCTGGGACGAGATGGCGTACCCCATCGTGCCCATGCCGGTCTTGCGGTCGACCGTCCCTTTGGGTACAAGCGTGACGTCCCAATCGTCCGTGAGTTGATCCCGGAAGGATGGCGTGAGGCCGCGAATCGTCGGCGTCATAGCGCAGATGCCGTTCGCAAAGGGGACGTACTCACCGCCCATCGTGGTCTGGACCGACGGCGGGACGAAGAACTCGTTCTTGATGCCGCTGAAGATGAAGTCCCAGGCGCTGATCCCCTCAGGCGAATTGAACACGGCCTCCGTGTTGTCCTTGTTCAGGATCTGCCCGCCCTGGGCAACCACCAGCGGCACCCAGTAGGCCCACCACGTGTAGTTCGCCGTGAAGCCGTACTGGGTCACCGTGCCGTCGTCCGCCTTCTTTGTCAACGCTTCGGCGGCGCTCATCAGGTCGTCGAGGGTCCAATCCTCGGTCGGATACGCCACGCCGCCCTCGTCGAAGATGCGCTTGTTGAAGTAGAGCACGACGACGTCGGCGGCACGCGGCAGGAATCCAACCTTCCCGTCGTACATGGCGAGCTCGATGAACTTCTGGTCGAAGTCCTCAACTTTGGGCCCGGTTTGGTCCATGAACGGCTTGAGGTCGGCCGTCAGTTCGGAGTCGAAGAACGGCTTGGTGTAGATGTCGGCGCTGACGAAGATATCAGGCAGCGTGCCAGCCGCGATGTCGGCGAGCAGCTTCTGATCGTAGGTGTTAGGGTCGTAGCCGAGGACGTCGACCGTGATCTCCGCGTTCCCACTTTCGAAGTTCTGGATCACCTGCTCGACGAGGCTGGTCTCGGTCGGCGCCCAGGCGCTAACTGCCCAATTGAGGTTCGTCGCCGCCAGCGTCGAGCGGACGCTGAGGCGAGGTACGCCGAGCGACAGCGCCGTGGCCGACGCCGCGCTCGAGCCGAGGAAGTGGCGGCGGGTGAGTTTCGAGGCCATGTCGACTCCTTTCTCCATCCCTGCGACCGACAACGTGTACTGAACCCCGCTGGAAATGGGACACCCGCGCCGCCGTCTTTGCCGGAAACGGCAACCCATGACAATTGAGGCGGCCGATTCTTGCACAGCGCCCATCGCGACGCAACACCCTGCACAAGAACGCGCATGACCGGCTTGACGGGAACCCCTGGAAACTGGTATCCATCATAACATCAAAATCCGAACACACAATCACATATGTGAACAACGACAAGCGAGAGGCGCCGAAGCGTGGGCCGCTCTGAGATTCCAACCGCAACGGCGACCGAGACGATCCAGGCCGGGCAGGCCCAGATCAAGTCGGCCGGGCGCGTCCTCGACATCATCGAGGCGCTGGCCGCCGCGCCGGCCGGTCTTGGCTTCGCCGAGCTATCTCGCGCCCAGCGCGTGCCCAAGAGCAGCCTGCACGGTTTGTTGAGTGTCCTCACCGCCCGCGGCTACGTCAGCCTCGACGCCCAACGCCGCACCTATGGCCTCGGCATCCGCGTCTGGGAGGCGGGCCAGGCCTACCTCCGCCATCGCGACGTGGTGCGCGAGGCGCTGCCGGTGATGGAGGAAATCGTCCGCGAGATCAACGAGACGGTGCAGCTCGCCACCCTCGACGGCATCGAGAACGTCTATCTCGCCAAGGTCGATTGCTCCCACCCGATTCGCCTCCAATCCGAGGTCGGCAAGCGCCTCTTCGCCCACGCCACGGGACTCGGCAAGGTCCTGCTGGCCCACCTCCCCGACGACGAGCTGCGCGCCCGGCTCGACGGCGTCGCGCTGCCGTCCTTCACGCCCAACACCATCAATCAACTGCCAGACTTGCTGCGGGTCCTCGAAACCATCCGCGAGCGCGGATTCGCGGTCGACGACCAGGAGTACACACCGGGACTGCGCTGTGTCGCCGTCCCCATCTGCGACCTCGACGATGACGCCGCGGTCACGGCGGCGCTGAGCGCCTCGATCCCGCTGATGCGCGCCGGATCGGGGCAACTCGAGGCGGCGCTGCGCGCCGTCGCCGCTGGCAGCATCGAGATTTCGCGGCGCCTCGGCCGCGCCCACGCCAACCACCGTCTCGTCGCCCTCACCCACTGGCAGGGCGACGTCATGTCTGCGCACGCCCTCGCGTCAGCAAGGAGGTGATTGGAAGAGTACGCGGGCGGTTCCCGCTCCGCCCCTACGGAGATGACTTGGGTGTAGGGG
>JBOGUE010000407.1:0-23887 GCA_050695955.1 Thermomicrobiales bacterium
CCCTTCCCCCCGACGCCGAGGGGAAGGGGGGAGCCGCCGTCTCTACGCAAGCGGCCCGTGCTCCCCTCCCTCGCGTTTCGGGGGAGGGGCTGGGGGTGAGGGCCGCTTCGTCAATCCAACGCCTAACGCCTGACGCCTAACGCCTTCGTTACGCGCCGACCGGCAGTTCCTCAATCTCGTCTTCGGCCTCCTCGACCTTGCGGAGCGACTCCTTGTCCTCGACGCGGTCGAGGAAGAGGACGCCGTCAAGGTGGTCGATTTCGTGCTGGAGAACACGCGCGCGCCATCCGGTGGCCTTGATCCGGATCTGGCGATTGTCGAGGTCCATCGCCTTTACGGTGACATGTTCCGCCCGCGGTACGTCACCAACCCAGCCAGGGATACTGAGGCAACCTTCTGCCGCGACCACTCGTCCACTCGATTTGACGAGCTCGGGGTTGAGCAGGGTCGCGATAAAATCGGGTTCGTCGGTTTCATCGTAATCGGCGGGCACACGGACGACGATGATCCGCCGCATGACACCGACTTGTGGTCCGGCCAGCCCAACGCCGGGCGCGGCGTCCATCGTCTCGTGCATGTCGTTGGCGAGCCGGCGCAGGCTGTCGTCGGCCTGACGAATCTTCGTCGCCTTTTGCCGCAGCCGCGGGTCGCCTTCCATCACTATCGTCAATAGCGCCATCGCTCGCTCGCTCCAATAAGGTCCGTTGGGTTCGTCCCGGTGCGGAAGTATGCGACAACGCTGGTGTGCCCTCAACCGGAGGAGTGGTTAGAGCAAGCTCTGGGGATCGACGTCGACCCACCAACCGGGCCGGGCAGGTAGATCGTCAAGCAGTGCTTCCAACCCCGCCGGTTCGGCTCGCAGAATGATCTGCCACTGATGTTTGCCCCGGATGCGGCTGGCGAACGCCGGGGTTGGTCCGAGGAGGTCAACCGACACCGCGGCGCGACGCGCATGCCGGGCAAGCTGGCGCGCCATCTCGTCCGACTCCACGAGGCATTCCTCCTCGTCGGCATGGCGAAAGAGGTAGCGGACGAGCCGCGTGTAGGGCGGGTAGCGGTGGACCCGCCGGAAGTCGATCTCCTCGGCAAAAAATTCGTGGTAGTCGTGTCGGGCGGCGGCTTGAATGGCGTAATGTTCCGGCGAATAGCTCTGGACGACGACCTCGCCGCCGGGCGCCTGCCGCCCGGCCCGGCCAGCCACCTGCGTCAGGAGCTGAAACGTCCGCTCGCCGGACCGAAAATCGGGCAAGTGGAGAAGGGTGTCGGCGTGGATCACCCCAATTGCCGTGACGAGCGGCAGATCGAGGCCCTTGGCGATCATCTGGGTACCGACGACAACGTCGACCTCGCGACGCTCGATCCGGCGGAGCAAGGCCTCATGTCCGCCTTGTCGCCGGACTGAATCTTGATCCCAGCGCGCGACCCTGGCCTCAGGGAAGAGGCGTCGCACCTCAGCTTCGACTCGCTGCGTGCCCGCGCCAAAGTAGTTAAGCGGACCGCCACAGTCTGGACATTGCTGGATCGGCGCTTGGCGATGGTTGCAGCGATGGCAGAGCAAGCGCCCACGGTCCTGGTGAAAGACGAGCGGAATGTCGCAGAAGGGACAGCGCACGACCCCGCCGCACGTTCGGCAGACGACGATTGTCGCCATCCCACGCCGGTTAAGCAAAAGCAGCGCTTGCTCCCCAGCCAGCAGGGTGCGATCGAGCACGTGCTGGAGCCGTTCGCTGAAGAGCGAAGTATTGCCCCGGTGCAGCTCCAGACGCATATCGATGATCTCGACCGGCGGTAGGTCGAGGGAGTGCCCATCGTGGGTCAAGACCCCGCCGCGTCGCGGGCCGACGCGGTTTGGCAGGGACAGCATGCGAATTGCGCCTGACTCGGCGCGGTGGAACGTCTCGACGGACGGCGTCGCGCTGCCTAGGATCAGGACGGCACGAAGTTGCGCGGCGATGTGCTCGGCCAGAGCGCGGGCGTGATAGCGCGGCTCGCTTTCCTGCTTGTAGGCGCTCTCGTGCTCCTCGTCAAGGACGATCAGGCCGAGATCGCGGACCGGCGCGAAGAGTGCCGAACGCGGACCGACGACGACGCGGAAGTTGCCCGCCGCGATCGCGCGCCAGTTGGCGTACCGCTCCGCGTCGGAAAGACCCGAGTGCATGACCGCGACCTGGCCGGGGAAACGCGCTGTGAATCGACGTACGACCTGCGCCGCCAGCGCGATCTCCGGCACGAGGACGATCGCCGAACGCTCGTGCCGCAAACACCAGGCGACAGCCCGCAGATAGACCTCGGTCTTGCCGCTGCCGGTGACGCCATGCAGCAGCATCGGAGAGGATCCGCGTTGGCGCAGGGCGCGTTCGACTTGAGGCCATACACGGGCCTGGTCAGGCGTTAGTGATGGCGCCGGGGCACCGCTCAGTTCGCGCAAAGGGCGAACCGGCGGCCGGTCGACCTCTTCGATCCACCCCTTGCGCGCCAGGGCGGAGACGACGCCGTGGTCGGTGCCCGTGGCTTGGAGGACATCCGCGAGGGGGACCAAATCGCCACCCGCCGGCGCCAGTCGCCGGCGGCGAGCGAGGTAGTCGACTACCGCGCGTTGACGGGTGGCGCGCGGTTCACCGTCTTCCTCTCGGAGCAAACGAACGTGGCGGGCCTGTCGTTGGAGGGGTACCCGGTCGGTCACCTGGACAATGCGGGTGAGTAAGCCGCGCTCCTCGAGTTTGGCCACTACCGAGGTTAGACTACGTCCGAGTTCCTTCCGAGCTGTTGCCAAAGGCACGTCACCGCGTTCTGCCAGAAGCGCGGTTAGCTGTCGCTGCGCTGGAGTCAGGTCACCGGGGAGTTGATCCTCGGCAATGGTCAGGCGCAGGTGCTCGACTGCACGGTGAGTCACGCCGGGTGGGAAGAAGGGCGAGACCGCCGCGAAGAGTGTGGATGCCGTTTCGCGCGCCAGCCAACGAACCGTCTCCATCTGGTTTGAAGACAGCCGGAACTCCGGCTCGACGAGCGCGCGCAGCGGCTTGAGGGCGAACGAGACCGGCTCCTGATGGATCGTGACGACGACGCCGAGCACCACCTGCTTGCGCAGCGGCGCCCACACGAGTTGCCCCGGCGTGATCCGATCCACCCACTCCGGCGGCACGGCATAGCTTAGCGTCGGCCGTGCGCCGGACGCATACGCCCCATCGACCGCAACCTCGGCAACGGTCGGGCCAACCTCTGCAGATGCGGGTGGCGCCAGCGGCGGTTCCATCACCGCCTTAGAGTACACCCGCGCGAACGTACAGAACAGATGTGTCAACGAGTCAGTGGTTCGTTATTGTCTTGCCGAGCCTGCCGAGACATCTGGCTCAACCGTAAGTCATCCCAGTTGCAAGGCAGATTCCTCGACAAGCGCGGAATGACGGGGTGGAGTGCTAGTCAATTGATCTCGTCAACACGTCGACGTTGGCGAAAATCGAAGGGCCGCCGCCGGTATGGACGAAGATGATGGCGTCGTCGGGCGACAGATCGCCGGTGCGAACGTGGGAGAGGAGGCCTGCCATCGCTTTGCCGGTGTACACCGGATCGAGAAAGACGGCTTCGGTTCTGGCGAGGAGCCGTATGGCTTCGATCCCGTCTGGTGTCGGCACGCCATAACCCGGCCCGACAAAGCCATCGTCGATCCGAACATCGCCGTCGTCGATTTCGACATTGAGGCCGATCAGGTGGGCAGTTTTGCGCGCCAAAGGAACGGCGTCCGCCCGTAATGCCTCCGTTGTGCTCTCGACGGCGATGCCGAAGGGCTTAAACGGGGCGTGGAAGGCGCGCGCGCCGACGACTAAGCCAGCCTGCGTGCCGAGCGAACCGGTGGGGAAATAGAGGCGGCTCGGCGCATCGCCGATCGCCATCAGTTGTTCCACAATTTCTTGGACGCACGCGACGTAGCCGAGTGCGCCGAGCGGCACGCTGCCGCCGGAAGGGATCATGTACGGCCGCTCGCCGCGTTCGCGCAACTCATCCCCGATCGCGGCCATTGCCGCGCGCCGCTCCTCACGGCCGTCCACGATACGGACATCGACGCCCATCAGTGCGTCGAGCAGCAGATTTCCTTGGACCTCGCGGCCGTGCCGGGCATCGAGGATCAATGTGCATTTGAGGCCGGCGATGACCGCCGCCGCGGCGGTCATCCGCGCGTGATTGGATTGGACGGCGCCCTCGGTGACGAGGGTGGTTGCGCCTTCGGCGAGTGCTGCCGCGACGAGGTATTCAAGCTTGCGCGCCTTGTTGCCGCCGAAGGCGAGCCCGGTCAGATCGTCGCGTTTGAGATAGATGCGCGTCGCGGCGCCACCAAGGGAGCGCTCCAGGTTGAGCGCGCGGGTCAGCGGCGTTGGGGTCGTGGTCAAAGGGAAGCGCGGAAATGTTGCCAGGCGCATCAGGTTCGATGGACCGGTCGCGTCGGCGCTTCGGGGGAGCGATAGCCCTCAGGCGTGAAGACGGCGTGTACGTAGTCGGAGACGTCTTGCCTCGCCTCCGTGCCGTCGATCACCATGCATTCGAGCACGTCAACCATCTCGGGATAGAAGTCGCCGAGGTCTTGTACGATTTGGCGGTCGTTGCGGGCTGGCGTGGGATCGGTGACAAAGGCGAACGCTTCGTCCGTCAGCCGTTCGGTGTCGACCTGAATGCGAATAAGGTCGGACATGTCAGTGGTCCTTTCGATCGACGCCCATCGAGGCGATTGCTACCACGGCGAAACCAGCGATTCTCGAACCGATTGAGCTATGCACGGGACATCTCGCCATTATCCATCACCTGGAATCGACCGCCACCGGCAATTCCGCTTTGCTCGCCTTTTTGCTGAACATCAAGTTTAGCGGACCGAAAGATAACAAGCTGGGGGCGCTATTGTCAGCCCCCTGCTTGCCGTCTCAGGATACGGTGCCATGCTCCGTGCAGCGCCGGATCATTGCTGAGTGCGCCTCGCCGGCCGTACGGCGTTCAAGACGAACGACGAGGCTGAACGGCCGGTCACTAACCGCGAACGGCCGCGATCACATCTTGCACTCCACCAAACTGGTCTATGGCGGCGCCACGGATCTTCTCCAGCATCTCATTCGGCGCACCGTTGCGCTGCACCGCCGACAGCAGGTCGTCCTTGCTGACCGGGAATGCGATGCCCTGGACGTATTGTTGGATGTCGGCAGGATTGAATCCACCGGCCATGTCTTTTATGCGGTCCATCTGAATCCTCCATGTATTCATCGATGCGGCGAATTCCGCATCGCCACCAACGGCGTCGCATAGGTGATGCCACGAGGATATGACCGCACGGGGTTCCCGAATGGCTTTGCCCTCTCCTCTCGCCAGTCCTGTCCCTGTTCTATACTGCCGGAAAGGTTGCTGGTACGTGCCGCATATCCCTTTCGGAGGAATTCGCGATGGTTCAGGCGCCCGTCAAGCGTTCGATACTTGCCGACTACGAGGACCGGTTTACCGGGTCGAAGGCACTCGCGGGACGTGCCCGCAACGTCATCGCCGGGGGAGTCGTCCACGACGGCCGCTACATGCACCCCTTCCCGATCTACATCGATCACGCCGAGGGCGCCTACAAGTGGGACGTTGACGGGCACAAGCTGATCGACTTCGGCATCGGCCACGGCTCCTTGATCCTCGGCCACAACGACCCGGACATCCTCGCGGCCGTGCGCGAGGCGCTCCCCGGCGGCACCCATTTCAGCGCCGGACACGAGCGCGAAGTGCTCTGGGCGGAGCAGATTCAGAAGCTGATCCCCTCGGCCGAACAAGTCCGCTTCACCGCCTCCGGCACTGAATCGACGCTGCTTGCCTGCCGGATTGCCCGCGCCCACACCGGCAAGCCGACGATGCTCAAGTTCGACGGCCACTTTCACGGCTGGAACGACTACCTGCTCAAGGGCGAAAAACCCCCGTTCGAACATCCCGCAAGCCCTGGCGTGCCGGAAGCCGTACTCGGCACCGTGTCGGTGGCGCCGGCGAATGATCTGGCGATGGTCGAAGAGCGGCTCAGCCAGGAGGACGTGGCCGGGATCATCCTTGAGCCAAGCGGCGCGTCGTGGACCACGATTCCGCTTCAGGACGACTTCCTGTCCGGGTTGCGGGAACTGGCGACAAAGTACGGCGCCGTGCTGGTCTTCGACGAAGTGATCACGGGGTTCCGCTGGTCACCAGGCGGCGCGCAGGCGCGATTGGGCATCATCCCTGACCTGACGACGATGGCCAAGATCGTCGCCGGCGGCATGCCGGGCGGTGCGGTCGGGGGTAGGGCCGAGTTCATGCAGCACATGGCCTTCAAGGACGAGCCGGGCTGGAACGCGACGAAGAAGGTGTCGCAGAACGGCACCTTCAACGCAAACCCTGTCACGGCCGCCGCCGGCCTCGCATGTTTGCGCAAATGCGCCAACCCAGCGGTGCAGCAGTACTGCGACGGGCTGGCGGCGCGCCTTCGCATCGGCCTTAACATCGCCTTCGAGCAGCACGCGATTCCTGGCTGCGCCTGGGGCGATAGCTCGGTCTTCCACATCGTCGTCGGCGAGCACTGTAGCAATCGGACGGCCGGCGATCTCCGCGTGCCGGCAGGCATCGCGCCGGAGACGCTGAAGTCAAGCCCGAAAGGGGGCGCCGCGTCGTCCGTCTACATGGGGATGTTGCTCGAAGGAATCGATCTCTTCGCGGGTGGCGGCATGCTCAGTACCGCCCACACCGAAGACGACGTCGACATTGCGATCGGCGCGTTCGATCGTGTGTTGGGGCGCTTACGGGACGAAGGGGCGGTGATGTAAGACCGCCGCCGTTGATCGACGTCATGTACCGGCGGACCTGGCGCCCTTTGGGCGATGTCCGCCCCCACGTGACTTGATCTGTGCCAGACGCCCAATGGTGAAACGACAATCGGTGGCGTCTGAACGATGTGTCCTAAAGTGGCACGCCAGGACACTCATCCGGGAAAGTTGCCCGGACCCCGATGGTGTGCCAGAATGCAGCATCTTCCGCCTGATGGCGAAGTGAAGAGACGGCTCAGATGGGATCCCGACGGATCGGCAACGAAGTCGACACGCTGAGGAGGCTGCAATGACGCGTAAGATCGATATTGAGGAGATGCTACGCAAGGCGAGCCCGGCCACAAGGCGCGAATTCCTGCGCCGCGCGGCGGTGACTGGCATGTCGGCGCCCGCTGCACTGGCGTTGCTGGCGGGAATCAATCCCTCCGGCGCGCTGGCTGAGGGGGACGATTGCCCTGGCAACGGTGCGTCCACCGATCAGTTCGCCGCCATGCCAGTCAAGCTTCAGGGCGAGCCGAAACAGGGCGGCACGATGGTAGTCATGGGTCACCACGAGGTGGCTAGCCTTCACCCGGATGATGCGGGGCCAAGTGTGCATTGGGTGGTCGTCACCCAGATTCACAACGCCCTTTACGAAATCGACGAGAACTACCAGTTTAACCCTGTGCTTGCCGAGTCGTATGAGACCTCCGAGGACGGGATCACCTGGACCTTCAAGCTTCGCGAGGGCGTGCAGTTTCACGACGGTGAGGAATTCTCCTCGGAGGACGTCAAATATACCTACGATTGGTACTTGAACCCTGAGAACGCGGCGATCAACGCCAACGAATTCGCCTCGGTCGCGTCGGTCGAGGCGCCGGACGAATACACCGTCGTCGTCACGCTGAAGGAGCCGAATCCGGCCTTCATTAACAAAGTTGCGGTGCAGATGATCATGCCGGCCCACTACCATGCGGAAGTTGGCAACGACGCCTACAAGGCCGAGCCGGTCGGAACCGGCCCCTTCAAACTCAAGGAGTGGCGCCCGGCCGAGTCAACCACGCTCGAAGCATTCGACGACCACTTCCGCGGCAGACCCCACCTCGACGAGTTCCGTGAGGACATCGTACCTGAGGCGTCAGTTCGCATGATCGCCATGGAGACCGGCGACGCGGATTCCGCCGTCTGGCCGCTCGTCACGGAGGACAGCCTCGTCCTCGCCGACAACCCCGATTTCACGGTCTTTCAGACATCGGGCACGGCAGTCAACCATTTCCCCCTCAACAACACCGCGCCGCAACTCTCCGACAAGCGCGTGCGACAGGCAATGCTGTACGCGATCGACCGGCAGAAAGTGATCGACGACATCTTCCAGGGCGCGGCGACGATCGCCACCGCGAATCTCTCACCGGCATTCGCGGATTGGTACAACCCTGACGTCACCCTATATCCCTATGATGTGGAAGAGGCCAAGGCCTTACTGGACGAGGCCGGCTGGACGGCAAGCGGAGACGAGATTCGCGAAAAGGACGGCGAGACACTTAGCTTTACCTGCACCGTCATCACCGGCGACCAGGCTCGTCGGCCAGAGGCCGAGGTCGTCCAGCAGTATTTGCGCGCCGTCGGCATCGACATGCAGATTGAGGAAGCGCCGACTGCGACGATCCTGGAGCAGCTCCGCGAAGGGAACATGCAGGCATCGCTGTTCAATTGGACGTACGGCGGCGACAGCGCCGATCCCGACGCCTTAGTCACGCTCAAGTCTGATGGTGCGAACAATTTCTCGCACTACAGCAACCCGCGCGTCGACGAGCTCCTCGACCAAGGTTTGACCGAGCTTGACGTCGAGAAGCGGAAGGCGATCTATAATGAGGTCCAACAGATCGTAGCGGACGAGGTTCCGTTCCTCTACATGATGTTCTGGGACATCTTCACGCCATTTAACGGTCGGATCAAAGGACTCCCCGAGTCCGCGCAGACCTCCGACCCCATCTACGCCAAGGCCTATCAGTTCTGGATCGAGGAGTAGGCGGAGGGCGCTGGGCGCGAGGCGTTAGGGAGACAACGAAATCTCGTCTCACGCTTCACGTCTCACGCCTCACGCCTCACGCCTATGTTGGGCTACATCACCACGCGATTCGCGCATGGGGTCGTCGTCATATTTCTGGTGAGCATAGCCACCTTTGGCATGCTTCAGCTTGCCCCTGGGAGTCCGGTCGACATCCTGATCGGAGAAGCGCCGGTCTCCCAGGCACAAATCGACGCCATCAACCATAAATGGGGGCTCGACCGGCCCTGGTACGTCCAATACTTCACCTGGGCCGGCAACATGCTAACCGGTGACTTCGGCCAGTCAGTGATCCGCACCGGCTCGCCGGTCAGCGAAATGCTGATGGAAGCCGCACCGGTGACGCTGAAGTTGAACGCACTCGCATTCGCTTTCTCCGTCTTGATCGCGATTCCGGTCGGCGTCATTGCCGCCGTCCGCCGGTATTCCGCGTTCGACTACGGCAGCATGCTCGGCGCAACGCTTGGCATCGCGATCCCAAATTTTTGGATTTCGCTGATGCTTATCTACCTCTTCGCGCTCCGCTTTGACTGGCTGCCGCCGTTTGGCGTCGCTTCCTGGCAGGGGTACGTCCTGCCGGTGGGCGTGCTGGCGTTCGAGCAGACCGCGGTCGTCGCACGGTTGATGCGGGGCACCATGATCGAGGTGCTGGGCCAGGATTACGTCACTACCGCTCGCGCCAAGGGGCTCAAAGATGGCGTCGTTATCGTCCGCCATGCAGTCCGCAACGCGCTGTTACCCGTGATCACTATATTGGGCTACCGGCTGGCATTCATCTTGAGCGGAACGATTGTCATTGAGACGGTCTTCGCCTGGCCGGGAATTGGTCGTCTCTTTTATGACTCGGTCTACCGGCTCGATTACCAAGTTGTGCAAGCAATCGTTCTGCTGTTGACGACGCTGGTGGTGGTCGGCAACCTGCTCACCGATCTCGTCTACGCCTACATCGACCCAAGGATTCGCATCCGATGAGCGGGGTGCACTAATGGCCGTAACACCCAGTCGTGCCGCCGTGCCGGCGCTGCCCGCACTGACCAGTATCGAGCACGAACGACGCACCGAGTTTTCCCGTGCCTGGCGCCGATTCAAGCGCTATCGGCCGGGTCTGGTCGGCCTCGCATTCATCCTTCTGCTCTTCTTTCTCGCGATCTTTGCACCATTGATCGCTCCGTACGACCCGAATACCGGGGAGACGTCACTGCGCGGCGCGTCACCAACGCGCGAGTTTCTGCTCGGCAATGACCATATTGGGCGCGACGTGCTGAGCCGCATGATCTACGGCACCCGGATCGCGCTCATCGCCGGCATCGGTGCGACCGCGATCGCGGTCGCCATAGGCGTGCTCATCGGCGCAACCGCGGGGCATTTCCGGGGATGGACCGACTCGCTGCTTTCCCGCATTGTTGACGCGTTGATGGCCTTCCCAACACTTGCGTTGCTCATCACGCTAGCGGCGGTGGTCGGTCCAAGCCTCACCACAGTTGTGATCACTATCGGTACGACCGTCTGGGCGTCTTACGCGCGCGTTGTGCGCGCGGACGTGTTGAGCCTACGGGAGCGCGACTTCATCCTTGCAGCGCGCGCCGCCGGTGCCGGCAATGCGCGGATTATCCTCCGGCACATGCTGCCGAACGCGCTGGGGCCGGTGATTGTCCTCGCTACTCTCGCGGTCGGCAATATCATCATCCTGGAATCCGCGTTGTCGTTCCTCGGCCTGGGTGTCAAGCCGCCGACCGCGTCCTGGGGTGGCATGCTCTCCGACGGCCGCGCCTATATGCGCACCTATCCGCATATTTCCATCGCTCCCGGCATTGCCATTACGCTCACGGTGCTGGCGTTCAACCTACTCGGCGACGGATTGCGGGATGCGCTTGATCCGCGGCAAAAGGAATAGGACAAAGGAGCGGCGCACACCTGACCAGCCCGTGCCGCGTTGACACCGTCGCGAGACGCGTGCTAGGTTCTGGCATCCTTCTTGCCAGGTTGTGAAACGCATGGGAGTCCGATGAGCGCTGTCGCCACGCGATCGCTCGGAGCCGATTCAACGCCGGCCGCGGTCCGCGCCGCGGCCCGATCGGGCATGTTTGCCGGGCCCACGGGCGGGCTTTCAGCAGCATACGCGCAGGCCAACCTCGTCGTGTTGCCTCGGGATCTAGCCTACGACTTTCTCCTCTTCTGCCAGCGAAACCCGAAGCCGTGCCCGCTGCTCGACGTCACCAATCAGGGATCCTCCGAGCCACGGCTGATCGCCCCCGGCGCTGATTTGCGCACGGATCTACCTCGATACCGGGTGTTCCGGGAGGGCGAACTTGTCGAAGAACGGGCAGATATTGGCGATCTTTGGACCGATGATCTGATCGGTTTCTTGCTTGGCTGTTCCTTCACCTTCGAGGGTCCGCTTGTCGAGGCGGGCGTACCCGTGCGTCATCTCGACCGCGGGCGGAACGTGCCCATGTACCGTACGAACCGGCCATGCGTGCCGGCCGGTGGCTTCGCGGGGCCGTTAGTTGTCACGATGCGGCCCATGCCGGCCGATCAGATCACTCGCGCGGTGCAAGTGACCTCCCGCTTCCCGGCGGTTCACGGCGGACCCGTATATATTGGCGATCCCGCCGACCTCGGCATCAACGACCTGATGGTCCCGGAATGGGGTGATCCGCCAATCATGGAACCAGGAGACATGCCTGTCTTTTGGGCCTGCGGCGTGACGCCGCAGGCGATTGCGATGGCGGCGAAACCGCCGCTGATGATCACGCATGCGCCCGGTCACATGTTTGTGACGGATGTCCCAGTCGCGTCGCTCGCCGTGTTCTAGGTGTGACCCGCGCGACGACGCGCGAGGCGGAAGAAGAAGGAGGAGCGCAATGCACGGACGGTTCAAACTGTGGTCTATCCTAGTCACGTTGGCACTCGTCGTGCCGGTGCTCTCGGTCGCTGGCGCCATTCGTGTCCAGGCGCAAGACGAATGCGCCGCCGGGACAACGCCAACCGGCGACCCGGTCAAGATCGGCGTCATCCTTCCCCTGAGCGGCACCGCCGCTACCGTCGGCAACGACGAGAAGCTGGCGGTGGAACTTGCGATCCAGATCGTTAACGAGGCGACGGCCGACGTCGCGCTGCCACTCGCCGCGACCGTCGGGTTGCCGAACCTCGGTTGCGCCCAAGTCGAGCTGATTTTTGCTGACAGCCAGGGGAAGGCTGAGGTCGGGCAATCAGAAGCCACTCGGCTGATCGACCAGGAAGAGGTCGTCGCCCTCTTCGGCGCCTACAACAGCGCGGTGACAAAGACCGCGAGCACGGCCGCGGAGCGGGCCGGCATCCCATTCCTGAACGCGGAGTCGAGTTCACCGGACCTCACCGAGCGTGATTTCGTTTGGTTCTTCCGCACCTCGCCGCACGACGGCGCCTTCTCGGAGTCGATCTTCGATTTCATCGACTATCTCAACGACGAGAAGGCAGCGGGCATCAAGAGCGTCGGCCTGATGTACGAGGACACGGACTTCGGCGTGAACAGCGCGGCCGCGGAAACGGCGGAGGCAGAGGAGCGGGGTCTCCAGGTCATGGCCGACGTCAAGTACAAGTCGAACGCGACGTCACTCACGTCCGAAATTCAAAAGCTGCAGTCGGACGGCGGCGACGCGCTCATCCCCTCGTCATATACGTCCGACACAATCCTGGCCGTGCAGACGATGGAGGAACTCGGTTACCTCCCAAAGATGATCGTGGCGCAGGATGCGGGCTATGCTGATCCCGCGTTCATTGACGCGGTCGGACCACTCGCCGAGGGGATCTCTACCCGATCGGCATTTTCAATCGACATTACGGGCGTCAAACCGGTTGCGTCGACGGTGAACGATCTCTACAGCGCCGTCGCGGAGAAGGACATGTACGACGTGCCGGCCCGCGGCTTCACCGGCATGATGGTGCTCCTCGACGCGATCAACCGGGCCGGCTCGACCGACCCCGAGGCAATTCGCCAGGCGCTGGTGGAAACGGACCTGGGTGTCGACGAGACGATCATGCCCTGGCAGGGTGTCACGTTCGACGACCAGCAGCAAAACGAGCTCGGCATCGGGATTATTGTCCAGATCCAAGACGGGCAATACAAAACTGTCTTTCCGTTGGACTTCGCCGTGGAGGAGGTTGTGTATCCACTGGCGCCGTGGGATCAGCGGGGAGAATAGCTGACGTTGTGTCTTAGATGACCTTCAGCCCCTCCCCCCCTTCCGTTGGAGGCGGGGACGAGCTGGAGAAAGTGCAATCGGAGTCGCCATCTTGGATCTTGAGGTCGTGGCGCAGGCGATCGTCAGCGGACTGCTGATCGGGATGGTCTACGCGCTCATCTCCGCGGGCCTGACCCTGATCTTCGGCCTGATGGAGATCGTCAACTTCGCGCATGGCGAGTTCCTGATGCTGGCGATGTACGCCACCTTTTGGTCGTGGTCAATCGCTGGACTCGATCCATTGGTATCGCTCCCGCTCACGGTCGTCGGGCTCTTCCTCCTCGGCATCCTGACCTACTACGGTGTCATCGCGCGCATCCTGCACGCCCCGATGCTTGCTCAGATTTTCGCGACTTTTGGCCTCGGCCTGCTGTTACGGGGATTGGCGCAGTATCTCTGGTCGGCCGACTTTCGCTCGGTCAACGAACCGGTGCTTCAGCGCCTTTTCGGCGGTTCGGTGGACATCGCGTCCATCAATCTGGGGGTGCCGCAGATCGCGGCCGCGATTCTCGCGGGCGTTGCCTTCGCCGGACTCTATTACCTGATCGAGCGGACACGCGTCGGGCTTGCGCTGCAAGCCGTTTCCGAGGACCGCGCGACCGCGGCATTGATGGGCATCGATAGCCACCGCATGTTCGCGCTCGGTTGGGGTTTGGGCGCGGCCTGCGTCGGCGTCGCCGGCGCCATTCTGGCCAGCTTCTACTACATCCAGCCAAACGTCGGGGTCCTGTTTGCCCTGCTCGCCTATATCATCGTCGCGCTGGGCGGGTTTGGCAGCGTTCCCGGTGCGCTCGTGGCCGGTCTCCTCGTCGGCGTGGTCGAGGTGGCCAGTCCCGCGATCTTCGACTTCTCGACTGCCTACAAATACGCCGTTGTCTTCGGGCTCTATCTCGCGATCGTCCTCATTCGGCCTCAGGGCCTCTTCGGGCGATTTTAGATGGCAGAACGGATGCGTGACGGTCCAGGGGCGCGTAATCAAAGCGCCTGGGTGCCCTGGTTGCTGGGCATTGGCATGGCTGCTCTGCTCGTGACGTTTCCGCTTCTGGTAGAAGGCGGCTCGCGACGCAACGTGGCCATCCTGGTACTACTGTACGCCGGCCTGGCCCAAGCTTGGAACATTCTGGGTGGCTTCGCGGGGCAGATTTCGCTTGGTAACGCGGCATTTCTCGGCATCGGGGCGTATACCTCCACGGTGATGCTGGACCGGTGGAACGTCAGCCCGTGGATCGGCATGGGCTGCGGGGCGGTGCTCGCCGCGCTCTTCGCGGTGATTGTCGGGTATCCGATCTTCCGCCTGGGCGGGCACTACTTCGCCATTGCCACGATCGCGCTGGCGGAGATCATGGTGATCCTGTTCGCTAACTGGGAGTACGTCGGTGGCGCGGTCGGTATTTCGATCCCGTTCATTCGCGGGCCGGACCGCCGTCCCGTCGACTCGTGGGAATTTCTTCAATTCAATGAAAGCCGCGTGCCCTATTACTACATCACGCTCGCCATGACCGCACTCGTCACCTTGACGGCTTTGATCATCGAACGTACGAAGCCCGGCTATTACTTCCGCGCGATCAAGAACGATCCGCTTGCGGCACGGGCGCTTGGCGTCAGCGTCCTCAAATATAAGTTGTTTGCGATTGTAATCTCAGCCGCATTTACGGCGATGTTCGGCACCATCTATGCCCAATACCTGCTCTTCATCGATCCCGAGACGACGATGCGACTTGAACTCTCTGTCCTGATTGCGCTCGTTGCTATCCTTGGCGGCGTTGGCACGGCCGCCGGTCCGCTCATCGGCGCGGCGGTGATGATCCCTCTGTCCGAGTACTCGCGCGGCCAGTTTGGCGGGAGTGGCAATGCCCTCGACCTCGTGCTCTATGGTGGCATGGTCGTCCTCGTCTCGATCTTTCAACCAAATGGTCTCATCGCGATCTGGCGCCGGTGGCGCGGCCGGCAGCTTTCACGCGCCACGCCGCTCCCAGCCACATCCCAACAAGAGGCGCGCGACGAGAAACCGCTGGTCGGCACGGCGGAGACGGACCACTGATGACCGCGTTACTCGAAGTCGACGGGGTTTCCAAACGATTCGGCGGTCTGGACGCCAACCAGGACGTGTCGCTGAGCGTCGAAGAAGGACAGATTGTCGGACTCATCGGCCCCAACGGCGCCGGCAAGACGACCCTCTTCAACTGCATCTCCGGGTTCTTTCCACCAACGCGGGGGAGTATCCGGTTCGATGGGCGAGAGATCGCCGGCTGCTCGGCCAATCGCATCGTACACGCGGGCCTCGCCCGTACCTTCCAAGTCGTCCGCACGCTGCCGGAGATGACCGTGCTCGACAACGTCATGGTCGGGGCCTTTGCGCGAACGAGCCGGGCCGGTGAGGCGCGATCGCGAGCATGGGAGCTCCTGGATTTCACGGGGCTCGCCACCAAAGCATGGACGCTCGGCGGCAGCCTGACTATCGCTGACAAGAAGCGCCTAGAGGTGGCGCGGGCGATGGCGACCGCTCCCCGGCTGTTGATGCTCGACGAGGCAATGGCCGGTCTCAATCCGGCCGAGCGGACGGGAGCGGTCGATTTGGTGCGCGCGATCCGAGACCGAGGCATAAGCGTGCTGATGGTCGAACACGTGATGGAGGTGCTGATGCCGATTTCCGATCACGTCTTCGTGCTCGACTCCGGGCGGCTGATTGCCGAAGGCCCTCCACGCGAAATCGTGCAGAACCCAGATGTCATCGCTGCCTACCTGGGTGAAAAGTATCGACCCCCTGAACAGGACCCGGCCTGATGCTTCTCGAAGTTCATCAGATCGCCGCCTCGTACGATGGCACGCCGGCGTTGCACGACGTCAGTTTCGGCGTCGAGCGAGGCGGGGTCGTCGCCATCATCGGCTCGAACGGCGCCGGCAAGACAACGATGCTGCGCGCCGTTTCCGGTCTGCTGCGGTTGGACGGCGGCACGGTTACGCTGGCCGACCGTCGGATCGACGGCATGCCGGCCTTCCGGATTGCCGAGCTCGGCGTCGCCCATGTCCCGGAAGGGCGCCGGCTCTTTAGCCGCCTGACCGTGCTGGAAAATCTCCTCGTCGGTTCGTATGTGAAACAGGCCCGCGAAGGTGAGCAGGAGTCGATCGAACGCGTATTCGCCATTTTTCCGCGGCTCAAGGAACGGGCCGACCAGCGGGCCGGCACGCTCTCAGGCGGTGAGCAACAGATGCTTGCCATCGGTCGCGGTTTGATGCTGCGTCCTGCTTTGCTGATGCTGGACGAGCCGTCCCTTGGCATCGCGCCGAAACTGGTCGACGAGATTTTCTCCACGGTGCGTGATATCGCGCGGGACGGTATGACGATCCTGCTGGTCGAACAAAATGTGCGCGAAGCACTTGAGCTGGCAGATCACGCCTATGTGCTGCAGACGGGGCGGACGGTGGCGGAGGGTTCTGGGCGCGAGTTGCTAGCGAGCGATCTGGTGCGGAAAGCGTATCTGGGCATTTGATCGGCTATTGGGATCGCGCTGAATGCCAGTCAGCGAGCAGTTGCTGATAGTCCTCTTCGCTATCGACATCGCGCGGGGGCGGACCGTCGCTCACCTGCACCGTGACGATCTCGTCTCGATGGGTTAAGAGCAGATCCCGGGCGCCCCTATCCCCTCGTATCCGGGCTAGCTCGGGAAAGAGTTCACGGGCGATGAGCACGGGGTTGCCGCGCGTTCCGCCATAGGTGGACTGGACGATCCGGCCACCCGATGCCCGGAACTCCCGGATCAGTGCATTGATGATGTCCGGACCGACGTGCGGCTGGTCGCCGAGCAGGAAGATGACGGCTTCGGTTGTCGGATTGACGCTGGAAAGTCCGCGCCGCACTGACGTGCTTTGTCCCTTGGCGTAGTCCGGATTAATGACGACCCGTTGTCCCCATTCACCGACGTCGTTCGCTATCCGCGCCGCCTCATGCCCAAGGACAAGGAGGACCTCGTCAAGATCGGATGCCGTAGCGTTCTGGAGAATATGCGCAAGGAGGGGTTGACCGCCGAGGTCGAGAAGTTGCTTCGGGTGACCGAGGCGGGATGAGCCGCCGGCGGCAAGGATGACGCCGGAGATCATTCTTCTTGCTGTTCGCCGCGGATGCTGCCGGTGGCGTGGGTCAAGGGGCCGCCATCGCGGCCGTGGCGGATGGCAATGATCTCGGCGAGGATGCTGATCGCCATTTCTTCGGGGGTCTCGGCGCCGATGTCGAGGCCGATCGGACCGCGCACGCGGGACAGACTCTCCTCGTCGACGCCGGCATCGCGCAGGCGCACGCGGCGATCGCGGTTGGTGTTGCGGCTGCCGACGGCGCCGATGTACCGGGCCTTCGTTTCAAGAGTGCCGAGCAGTGCCGGCTCGTCGAACTTCGGGTCGTGGGTCAGGATGGCGACGTAGGTGTTCGGCGCGATCGTCAGCTCTTCGAGCGCCTCGTCCGGCCAGGCCTGGATAATGCGGTCGGCTTCGGGGAAGCGCTCCGCGGTGGCGAGCTTGGCGCGGGCATCGCTGACGACGACGTTGAAGCCGAGGAGCTTGGCGAAGCGGCAGAGTGCTTGGGCGACGTGGACCGCGCCGAAGATGAGGAGGGTCGGTGGCGGCGGGAAGGTTTCGATGAAGAGATCGACCGAATTGCCGGCGCCGGGAACCGCGTATGGGCGTGTGTCCGACTTTTCGTCGAGGAGGAATTGCCTGGCGTCTTTCGCGACCGCGTCATCGAGTTCGGCATTGCCGACGGAGCCCTCAGTGCGATCGGGCAGGACCAGCAGCTTCGCGCCAAGCGGGTCGCCTTTGACGACAGTGACGACCGCGACGGGAACTTGATCGGCAAGTGCTTCTTTGAGCTGGTCGTACATGCTGGCTTTGGTGGTGATGGTCATTGGGGTGTCCAAGACGAGGACACGGTCCGCCGTGCCCGTACAAGGCAGACGGTGCTATTCCTGTTCCAGCGGTTCGACGAAGACCTCGATGGTGCCACCGCAGGCGAGCCCGACGTCCCAGGCCATCTCGTCGGTGATGCCGTAGCGCAGCAACTTCGGCGTGCCAGTTTCGAGGACCTCTTGGGCTTCTTCGAAGACGGCGGTTTCGACGCAACCGCCGCTGACCGAACCAGCCAAGTCGCCGGCGCTGGAGACGGCCATCGTGGCGCCGACTGGACGCGGCGCGGAGCCTTCGACTTTGACGACGGTGGCGACGGCGACCTTGTTGCCGGCGGTGCGCCAGGTCTCAATCTCGGGTATGAGTTCTTTCATTGGTATTCCTCCTTGATGCAAAGCGGCCGCCGACCTTCGGCCCAACCTGGATCAGCATCTCGCCGCGTTTGCCGACGAGCGGTTGGCTGGGTAGGCGCTCGTAGCCATCGGCCGACTGTGACCGTTGGGCGCGGACTGGCGGCTGATCGGCCATGTCGTTGAGCAGCCGGGCGAGCGCTTCCATGCTTTGCAGATTGTGGATCGGCAAGAAGTCGTCCACGAAGGGCAGCGCCGCGCGAATGCCCTGGGTTAGCGGTTGGTAGCCAGGGGCGCCGAGCAACGGGTTGAGCCAGATCAGGCGACGACACGATCGCTGCAAGCGCGCCATCTCCTGCGCCAGCACCTTCGGGTCGCCACGGTCCCAGCCGTCGCTGATCATGACGACGGTTGCGCCCGAACGTAGAACGCGCCGGGCCCACTGATAGTTAAATGTCTTGATCGCTTCGCCGATGCGGGTGCCGCCCGACCAATCGTTGACCGACTTGACGACGTTGGCGATCGCGTTGTCGACGTCCCTGCGCCGCAACTCGCGGGTGATTCGCGTCAAGCGGGTGCTGAAGACGAAGACCTCGACGCTGTCCAACCCGTGTTCGAGGGCGTGAACGAAGCGGAGCAGCAGCCGCGCGTAGCGGTCCATCGAGCCGGAGATATCGCAGATGAGGATGAGGGGGCGCATGCGCTCCTTGCGCCGCCGGTGGCGCAGATCGAGCGGCACGCCGCCGTGGCGGATGCTACGGCGCATGGTCGCCCGGTAGTCGATGAACTCGCCGAGGACGGCGCGTTCGCGGCGGCGCGTCTGGCGCGTGCCGAGCCGCCAGGTCATCCCTTCGATGATGCGGCGAGCTTCGGCGATCTCGTCAGGCGAGAACTGCGCGAAATCCTTTTTGCGCAGCACTTCGCGGGCGCTGAAAACGAGCACGTCTTCCGGTGGCGCTTCGTGATCTTCGCCGTCGCCGGCGTCTTCGTCGTTCGCCTCCTCGATGGCGAGGATGGTGCGTTCCTTCTTGGCCTCGCCGGGGGCGCCTTGCGACCGCTTGCGCTGGTTCGGATCGGGCGCGGCCAGGTCAACCAGTGGCTCCTGTTCTTCGGAGCCAAAGGCGAGTTCCTCCTCGATGTCTTGGGCGCGACGTAGGCGCCGCCACAGGCGGGCAAACTCCGCGTCGAAGACGGGGATCTGCTCGGGTCTGGTGACCAGCGTTGAGCGGGCGGCGTGGTAAAAGTCGTCCTGGCGCCGGCAATTGATCGTGCCGGTCGCCTCGACCAGGCTCATCACCTGACCAGAGCCGATCGGCAGTCCGGCGTTCCGCAGATCCCGCCCGAAGGTGAGCAGGTTCGCCAGCAGGCGCGAGGCGCGGACGTCCTCCGGGTTTGGCCCCGGGCGGCTACGATGATGCACTGGCCGCCCGGCTGACGAGCGCACCGGCGATTTCGCCGCGCACTTTGTCGACGTCCTCCTGGTACTTCAGGATGACGCCAAGCGTATCTTCGACCGAGTCCCGTCTGAGGTAGGTAGTGCCGAGTGCGAGCAGCGCCTGCGCCCAATCGAGCGTTTCCGCCATGCCCGGTGGCTTGAAGAGGTCGACCTCCCGCAAGCCCTGGGTGAAGCCGCAGATCTGCTTCCGCAACTGCTCCGGGGCCTGCGGCACCTTGACGGAGAGGATGCGGAACTCCTTCTCGTAGGTGGGAAAGTCGATCCAGTGGTAGAGGCAGCGACGCTTGAGGGCGTCGTGGATCTCGCGGGTACGGTTTGAGGTGAGGATGACGACCGGGACGTGTTCGGCGCGGATCGTGCCCAACTCCGGCACCGTCACCTGAAAATCCGACAGCAACTCGAGCAGGAACGCCTCGAGTTCCTGGTCGGCACGGTCGATCTCGTCGATAAGGAGGACCGGCGACTTGTCGTGCGAGGCGTCGATCGCCTGCAGGAGCGGCCGTTTGAGGAGGAAATCCTCACTGAAAATGTCGCGCCGGGCCTGTTCACGGTCGATGCCTCCGGTCGCTTCTAAGGTTTGGAGGTAGAGCATCTGGCGCGGGTAGTCCCAATCGTAGATGGCGGAACTGGCGTCGAGGCCCTCGTAGCACTGAAGGCGGATCAACCGCGTGTCGAGGATACCGGCCAGGACCTTGGCGATCTCGGTCTTACCGACGCCGGCCTCGCCTTCCAACAGAAGCGGTTTGCGCATGCGAAGGGTAAGGTAGAGAACCGTGGCGAGTCCGCGATCGGCGATATAGCGCTCTTCGCGCATCCCGGTTTCGAGGTCTTCGACCGTCTCAAACGTGCGGCCGGCGTGCTGAATAAGGAGTTCTTCGGTTGCGGTGCTCAAGATTGCGTGTGTCCTATCGCTGGGCGCCATCGCGCCTTGGGGCGCTGCCTATCCAAATGGAAGTATCCCGCAGGATGGGCGGGCGTGCCATAGGCCAAGGTCTGATGATCAGCGTGTTTGGCAAACAGAAACTCAACGGACAATGCCTGGTGGAAACTCCGTGACCGTATATCAGACCGACTTCGACGGCTCGACCCTCGCCAGACCCCGAACAGTGATGCGGTTGGGAAGGACGATCTCTTCTGGCGACGATCGGTCTGTTGAACGTCGCTCAAACAAACGCCTCGCTCCGAGGCGACCGATGTCGTAAGCGGGCTGGGTGGCGGTCGTCATGCGAGGTGCGTAGTCATCTAAGAGGGAAATGTCGTGAAACGATGCCACGGCGATGTCTTGAGGCACACGCAGACCAGCCTCGGACAAAGCTCGCAGTGCCCCCATAGCTAGCCGGCTGTTGGCGACGACGATCGCCTCCGGACGAGGATCGAGTTGCACTAGTGCCTCGACCAATTGGTAGCCTGTCTGCTGGCTGTAGCTGCCAACTTTGATCAGTGCCGGGTCGATTTTCACGCCGGCCGCTCGCAAGGTTTCCCGGTAGCCGGCAAGGCGCTCGTGGCCAAACGCGAGTTTGCCCGATCCGCCTACATAGGCAATGCGCCGCAATCCAGCTCCGAGGAGCTGCTCGGTCAACGCACGCACGCCGGCCCGGCTGTCGCCGCGGACGACGTCGGCCTCGACACCCTCGATCTTTCGGTGCAGCACGACGAATTTGATGCCGCGCCGCTGCAGGCGCTGCAAGTGGGGTACGCTCGCGGGCGTGGGAACGATAAGGATTCCTTCAACCTGCCGGCGCAGCAAGATGTCGACATATCGACCCTCCTTGACCGGATCATCGTCGGTGTTGCACAGAAACATGCCGTAGCCGTGGGCCCAGGCCTCATCTTCGACGCCGCGGGCAATCGAAGTCCAGAACGAGTTGGTGATGTCCGGGAGCAAGAGGGCAATGGTGTCCGATTGGCGGGACCGCAGGTTACTCGCCAGCCGGTTGGGAACGTACTGGAGCTCTTCGATCGCTGCTTCAACGCGCGCCCGAGTGTCGCGATGAACGTAGCTCGATCCGTTGATCACGCGGGAGACGGTAATGAGTGAGACCCCGGCCCGTTGCGCGACGTCTTTGATCGTCACCACCACCAAAGAACCTTTCGCGCCTTGGGTGAACACAGTTTCAAGGCGAATCGACGGGGACGTTTCGCTGCGATTCTTCCGACGCGTGTGCCCAACAAGTGCAATCTAGCAACCTGCAACCTGCAACCTGCAACCTGGCAGAGGCGATCTGAGGCCTTGTGCACGTCTCGAGCAAACCCGCATACCGGATTGCGGTGACCATGTCCATTAGTCCGGATCACGCGCACCTGAAGCAGCGCATCATCAAACATGAAGAATGATAATGCCTTCTTCGACCGTGACTCGGTACGTTTCAACACTCTCGTCGTCCTCGATGCCCGCTACTTTAGCCGGGACGGATCGTTCAACCGTCACGTCATACGTCTTCACGCGGGTCTTGTGCGGGTTGAATATCGAGCGGCCGGTCGTGATGTCGAACTCCCAACCGTGCCACGGACAACGAAGGATTTCCCCGTCACGGGCCCAGATGTACTGACCAGGCTTGCTCGGCATCGTCATGCCCTTGATCGATCCGCGGCAGAGGGGCGCGGCCTGGTGCGGGCAACTGTTGCGCAGCGCGAAGTAGTTCCCGTGGACGTTGAAAACTCCAATCGAACGTCCTTCGGCTTCGACGATCACGCGCTCGCCCGGCGGCACGTCGCTCACCCGTCCAACGATATGTCGCCCCATCGATCGCCCCCGTGATTTACGCGAGCCCGTACCACTCGCGCGCGTTCTCCGAGAAGATGCGGTTGCGGAGGTCGTCGGGCAACCGCGGGAACGCGTGGGTGGGCGAGTCGAAGTCCCAGTGCGGGTAATCGCTGGCGAACATGAGCAGACGCTCGGCGTCCATGAGCTCGAGCATCGAGAGCAGGTGTCGGGAATTGTCCGGTCGTTCGAGGGGCTGGCTGGAAAGGCGAACGTGGTCGCGGAGGTAGTCGGATGGGGCCTTAATCAGCCAGGGGACCTCCGAGCGCAGGGCTTTCCACTCGGCGTCCAGCCGCCACATCAACGCCGGTAGCCATGCCACGCCGCCCTCGGTGAGCGTCACGCCGAAACCGGGGAAGCGCTCGAAGACGCCCTCGGTCAAAAAGCTGACGAGGTGTGCCTGGAAACTGAGCGAGAGACAGGTGTGCCACTCGATGTAGTGTGTGGGATAGCCGGGGGAGGGCTGCACGTTGATGCCCATGCCGTCGGTTCCGGGGTGGATGGCAAAGCGGAGGCCGGCGCGTTCGCAGGCTTCGTATATGGGGTAGTACTGGCGCTGGCCGAAGGGCGCGCGGGCGCCGGAGTCGGTCATCACCTGGACGAAATGGGGATGGCCGGCCCAACGTTCGATCTCCCGTGCCGCGGCCGGTGGATTCTGAATATTGACGGTGATCGACCCCTTGAAAACGCCGTCGGCGTTGTATTCGGAGAGCCACGTCTCCGCCAGCCAGTCGTTGTAAGCGGCGGCGATGGCCGTGCCGAAGTCGGGATCCGGGTTGACATTGCAAAATGCCCGCGGCAGCAGAATGCAGTAGGCATGTCCGAACTCGTCGATCAATTGCTGCCGCAAGAAGGCGGGATCCGAGCCCGCGGGCCCTCCCGTGGGGGGGGTGCTGTCGAGTCGAGAGCCGTGGACGGGATTGCCAAAGAACCCACGGCCGCCGCCGCTGAACCGGTCGCGCCACGGCATGGGTAGGTACGCTTTCAGCTCGTCCACGCCGCGCGGGTAGACATGCACGTCGCAGTCGACGATGCCCTGGCGCACCGACTGGACAGCGGTCGCAGACGGTTGAGCCGTGACCATGGGAGTCCCTCCTCGTCCTTTCCACATTCGATTCATGTAAACGATAACATGGTGAGTCAAGCCGCTCCCTCGGCCTAGGCGGTCACAGGAGCAGCGAATGACGCCTGGTCAGTCAAGTCTTTCCGCAAGAAGTTTGCCCGGTATCGATCACTGTAGCATTGCATCTTGACGTTATCGAATCAGATATGATAACGTTATCTGTAGCCCGTTTCGTATCGTGACCTTGCTTGCCGTCCGCCTGTCTTGGAATGCCCATGTGTCTGGTCGAGGGCC
>JBOGUE010000408.1:0-2439 GCA_050695955.1 Thermomicrobiales bacterium
CATGATGGCGGACTCGGGAGCGGCGCGGCGCGCCGGCAGTCCTGCCCCGGACACAGGGACCACGGGGAGGACGCTGATGTGCGGCGCCAAAGCGATGACGTTTTGGCGCGACCGCGCGCGAAACGCCGGCTATGGGCGGGACTCAGACGCCCGCGCCGCTCCCGAGGACGGTCCGCCGCTCCTCTCTCCCCCATGCGGCGGCCGTCATCCTTTCCCCCTGACGCCCCGGCCAGCCCAGCCGGGGCGTCACCATCTCCCAGTGCCCAGTGCCCATGCCCAGTGCCCGCCACCGATTGCTTTCGCCGCCGCATGACCGTATCCTCCCTGCGTTGGACGCCTTCAGAGCCACCTAGCGCCGAACGCCGAACGCCGAACGGATCCCCGCTTGACGCGACCAGTCTCGATCCTCGATCTGACGCCAATCGAATCGGGGTCAACGCCGCACCGGGCACTGGAGCAGGCGGTCGACCTCGCCATCCTCGCCGACCAGTTGGGCTACCACCGCCTGTGGTACGCCGAGCACCACAACACCGCCGGCCTCGCCAGCGCCGCCCCGGAGATCATGATCGAGCACATCGCCAGCCGCACCACCGGCATCCGGGTGGGGTCCGGCGGCGTCATGCTGCCCAACCATTCGTCCCTCAGAATCATCGAGGCCTTTCGGCTGTTGGAAGCACTCCATCCCGGCCGCATCGACCTCGGCCTCGGCCGCGCGCCCGGCACCGATACGCTCACCGCCTTCGCCATGCGCCGCTCCCGCGAGGCGATGACCGGCGACGACTACCCCGAACAGCTCGCCGAGCTAATCGCCTTCGACGACGAGGCGTTTCCGCCCGACCATCCTTTTCAGGCGATCCGCGCCGTGCCCGTCGACGTCAAAATGCCGCCCCTCTGGCTGCTCGGGTCGAGTGGGTTCAGCGCCCAGCTCGCGGCCCGAACCGGCCTCGGCTTCGCCTTCGCCGCCCACATCAACCGCGCCGCCGCGGTTCCGGCCCTCACCCGCTATCGGTCCGATTTCGCCCCTTCACACCGTTTCCCGGCGCCGTGGGCGATGCTGACCGTTTCGGTCACCGTTGGGGAAACCGAGGAACACGCCCGGGAACTCTCGCGCATCAATGATCTGCTGCTCTTGCGGCTCCGCACCGGCAAGCTGGGGCGCTATCCGACGCTGGAAGAAGCGCGTACCTACGCCTTCACCGACGCCGAGCGCTCCGTCCTCGCCGCCATGCCTCTGAACTACCTCGCCGGCCATGCCGCCGGCGTTCACGCCCAGATCATCGATCTCGCGGATCGCTGCCAGGCCGACGAGATCATGATCACCACCATGCTGCCCGGTCTTGCCGACCGGCAACGCACCATCACCCAACTCGCCCGGGCCTTCGGCCTCACCGAGCGCTCACAGATCACGCCGTTTCCGGACCTCGTCGCGCGTTAGCGCTGCTTGAGCCACTCCTTCGGGTTCTCGTTGAACTTCTGCATGCATTCCGTGGAGCAGAAGAAGTAGACCTGACCCTCGTACTGGCTCTGCGCCTCGGCTTGCGACGAGTCGAACTGCATCCCACAGACCGGATCGGTGACCATCGCCATAGCTGACCTCCTTGCCTGTCCGGCAGTCATTGCCGTCACAGCCCCGAGTGAAGCAAAAGGCATGCCATTGGCCTGCCGCTCTCCCCTGGGTTTGACGTATGATGGCGACACTGGGCTGTGCGGGCATTCACGCGGGACGTCCATCATCGTCGGCCTGGCCCGGTCTCTGGCGGGATCTGGCACACACCGCACGACGAAGACGGTGAGATGAACCGACGATCCCCACATGCGTCATCCTCATCTTCCGGGAACCCAGCCGAGAGCGCACGGCACGAGGCCGAGCGTGCCCGCGATCGCACCGTGCGCCTACTGGCGGTCACGGCCGCGTTGGTGGACGCCGTGACCCGGGAAGAAGTGGCCGAAGCGGCGCTGCGCGAGGGCATCGCGGCCGTCGGCGCCACCGCCGGCGCAATCGGCGTCCTGCTCGACGGCGCCGAGGAGATGGAGCGGTTGGCGATGATCGGCTACCCGCCCGCGATCGTCGAAGCCACCCGTCATTTGCCGATCGACGCCCTGGGCCCGGTCGCTACCACCGTTCGCACCGGCCAGGCAGTCTGGCTGGAGACGAACGAGGACCTCTTCGGGCGCTATCCGCAATTGGACACAATCCCCGCCCGGCGGCAATACGGCGCGGCGATGTCGGTTCCCCTCTTGGTTGGGAAGCGCTCGATCGGCGTCATGGCACTCCGCTTCGCCGAGGAGCGCCCCCTCGACGAAGATCTGCGCGACCTGACGATGGCGATCGCCGGCCAGTGCGCCCTGGCTCTGGAGCGTTCGCGCCTCTTCGACGCGGAACGCGCGGCCCGCGCCGAGGCCGCGGCGGCCGTCCGCCTGCGCGACGACTTCCTCTCC
>JBOGUE010000409.1:0-24520 GCA_050695955.1 Thermomicrobiales bacterium
AAACTAATCAGTCCATAGGAAACATCAAAGGTGGCCGCATACACCGGGAGCGTGGTCAACAACAGGCCTTGCCCAAAAGCGAGCAAGGCCGCCGGCACATAGACGGCAAGGACGAGGTTTGAGGGACGCATTGACCGTCGGACACCCAAGACGTAGAGATCGGCACGTTCTGAGAAATTGACAGTAGTCAGTCCTGACAGCAGTCTCGCACGCCACGATCGAACCTGCAAAAGTCGTTGCAGCCAGACAACGCCAACCGAGGGTTCAGGTACCCAATGCTATACTCAAACGCCGTCGCACTGAGCGGCGCGCATGCTTGTTGCGCGGGGTCTGCCCTCGCCTTCAGTCGCCGTTCGATGCCGGAAGGAACCCCGTGGTCTTCAATCGATTATTTCGCCGGCGTGCCGAGCCGGATCCTCAACTCCAACAAGGACTAGAGAAGACGCGCCGGTCCGTCTTTGGCGAGATCACGCGCCTTTTCGACCGCACCGCAATCGACGAAGAGCTGTATGAAGACCTCGAAATGCTGCTAATTCAGGCGGATATCGGTTGGGACGTCAGTCAAAAGCTTGTTGGTGATCTTCGCGTCCAAGTCGATCGCGAACGCATCGTCGATCCAGCCGGTGCCCGCGAGATTCTACGGATCGAAATGATCGAGCTGCTTGAGCTTGCGACGAAGAATCGCACAGTAAAGATCCTCCAGCGTGGCGTGCCATTCGTCATCATGGTGGTCGGCGTCAATGGCGTCGGCAAGACCACCTCAATCGCCAAGTTGGCAGCGTATCACCAGCGATTTGGCCGGACAGTGATGCTTGCCGCGGGCGATACGTTTCGCGCCGCCGCCATTGACCAGCTCAAGGTCTGGGGCGAGCGCCTGAATAGTACGGTGGTTGCCCATCAGCAAGGCGCCGACCCCGGCGCCGTCGTTTTCGACGCAATGCAAGCCGCACATAGCCGCGACGTCGACGTGCTCATCGTCGACACGGCCGGTCGGCTGCACACGAAGCATAATCTGATGGCGGAACTGACCAAGCTGCGACGTATCATGCAGCGCCACGTCGAGGACGCACCGCAAGAGGTATTGCTTGTCATCGACGCCACGACTGGCCAGAATGGTCTGGTTCAGGCAAAAGTCTTCGCCGAATCAGTCGACATTTCCGACATCATGATCGCCAAGCTTGATAGTACGGCGAAGGGCGGAATCGCCTTCTCGGTCGCGAAGGAGATCGGAACGCCAATCTCCTACGTTGGCATCGGGGAGAAGGCTTCCGATCTCGCCGAGTTCCGCCCCGAAACCTACGTCGATTCGCTCTTCTTCGGCGTCGAAGAAGGATTCTAAATCACGAGGGTTGTATGTTTGAGTCGCTGTCCGATCGCCTGAACGAAACATTCGGTCGCCTCTCTCGCAAGGGCACGTTGACCGAGAAAGACGTCGACGAGGCGATGCGAGAGGTCCGCCGGGCGCTGCTCGAAGCGGACGTGAATTATAAAGTCGTCAAGGACTTCGTGACGGCGGTGCGAGACCGCGCGGTCGGGCAGGACGTCCTCCGCTCGCTAACACCGGCGCAGACGGTCATCGGCATCGTCAACGAGGAATTGATTAAGGTCTTGGGGAGCGAGCAGGAGCCGCTTCGCGTGCCTGCCAGTCCTCCACAAGTGCTGATGCTTGTCGGACTCAATGGCGCCGGCAAGACGACACACGCGGCGAAGCTTGCCGTTCACGTCCGAAAGGAGGGGCGCAACCCCGTCCTCGTCGCCGCCGACGTATACCGTCCGGCCGCCATCGCGCAGCTACAATCACTCGGCCGCCAGGTCAACGTGCCGGTCTACGACGAAGGCACGCAACACAACCCGGTCGACATAGCCGCCAACGGCGTCAAATACGCCATCGAGCGCGGACACAACCCGGTCATCATCGACACCGCTGGTCGACTCCAGATCGACGAGCGCATGATGCAAGAACTCGTCCACATCAAAGATCGCATTCAGCCAACCGAAATCCTACTTGTTGCCGACGCCATGACGGGCCAAGAGGCGGTCAGCGTTGCCCAGTCGTTTCACGAACGCCTGGACGTGACGGGCTTGATTCTGACAAAGATGGACGGTGACGCGCGCGGCGGCGCCGCATTATCGATCCGGGCGGTAGCCGGCGTGCCGATCAAATTTATCGGTACCGGCGAGAAAGTCGACGCGATCGAACCGTTTTTCCCACAGCGACTCGCCAGCCGGATCCTCGGCATGGGTGACGTGCTGTCGTTGATCGAACGGGCCCAGGAACAAACCGACGTCAAGGAAGCCGAACGGCTCCAGGACCGCATGCTCAAAGGTCACTTTGATCTTGAAGACTTCTTGGATCAACTCCAAAAGATCAAAAAGATGGGCCCGTTGTCGCAACTCATGGAAATGATTCCAGGCATGGGCTCGCATCTCCGGCAAGCCAAGGCAGAGGTCTCTGATGATGATTACAAGCAAGTCGAGGCGATCATCCGCTCAATGACGCCGCGAGAACGTCACCGTCCAGAGATCATTAGTGGCGGCCGGCGGCGTAGAATCGCGAGGGGAAGCGGCACGTCGACGGCCGACGTCAACCAGCTTCTCAATCAATTCAAACAGATGCAGAAAATGATGTCGCAGATCGGAGCCATGGCCAAGAAGGGCAAAATGCCGAAGAACTTGCCCTTCGACTTATCATAGGCGTGCAAGCATGGCGACGCCCATTCACAGCGTCGCTACTCACGAGGAATGAATATGAGCGACCCCGTCGTCGTGTACACCACTAGCACCTGACCATGGTGCGATCGCGCTAAGGAGTTCCTTAGCAGCCGCGGCGTACCGTTTGTCGAAAAGGACGTCGGCCAGGATTACGCCGCGGCGATGGAAATGATCCGTCGCTCCGGCCAGCAAGGCGTGCCCGTTGTTACAGCGGACGATGAGGTGATCGTCGGCTTCGATCAAATGCGGCTGGCCCGCATTGCGGACAAGCACGCCGGTCCGAAGCGCCCCCCACTCGGTCTACTGGCGGCCGACGCCGAACAGTATCTTGCGCGCCACCCGGAGGTCGCGGCGAGCATTCCAGCTGGCGCCAAGGGTGTCTTTGTGGGGGAGGTTCGCCCGGAGTCTGTCGCGGAACAGGGCGGCATCCGGCGTGGAGATGTCATTACGACCGTCGCCGGCAAACGAGTTCGCAATATGACGATCCTCGATCAGATGATTGGAACGCTGAAGGCGGGCGAACAAGTCTCGGTACGTTTCCTGCGAGACGGTGAGGAGCAGTCGACCAGCTTTCAGTTTTGACGTGCATCAAGCCGGCTCCTCGGAATCGACCGACGGGCTTCCGGCACGAGTGCATCGCACTGTAGTGGCAACATGGATCCGTTGTCAGAAGTCGAAGCGCTCGAACGGATTGCACTGGCTCTCGTCCTGGGGGCCATCTTGGGCTTCGAGCGAGAGCGGCGAGACAAACCAGCCGGGTTGCGCACGTATGCCCTCGTTTGCGAGGGCGCGGCGCTGTTCATGATCGGCTCAATCATGCTCGGCGACCAGGTCGCGGCGGCCGGAGGAGTCAACTACGATCCGTCTCGTATCGGCTCGACGATCGTTCAAGGTATTGGATTTCTCGCCGGCGGCGTCATCCTCGCCAGTGGTCGAAAGATCAGGAACCTGACGACTGCCGCCGGCATTTGGGTTACCGCCGCCCTCGGGCTGTTGATCGGCGCGGGGTTTTATTTTGTGGCGATTACCGGCACGATCGGTACGCTCGTCGTCTTGACAGGGCTTGGTTGGGCCGAAAAGCGATTCGGCATTGCCCAATCGAGTGAAACGGAACAGGACGAAGACGAGGAGGAGTGATCCGCGGTGCTACCTTCGAAGCCACTCTTCAACAAGACCTGGCAGCTCCGACTGCGCTAATTTGGGCGACTGGTAATCACCATTGAGCATGCGCTGACGAAGCGCCTCATACAGCGTCACGGCGCAAGCGACGGAGATGTTCAAGCTCTGGACCATGCCCATCATCGGGATCACCATTGTCGTGTCAGCAAGTGCTGTCGCTTCCTCGGAGAGCCCACGCATTTCATTCCCGAACACGATTGCTGTCGGCTGAACCAGATCGAGCGCAAAAAGATCGACGCTCCTATCGCTGAGTGCCGCGGCCGCGATCGTGAAACCATCGTTGCGGAGTGCGGCATAGCATGCGTCAATATGCTCGTGCCGAGTTACGTCAATCCACTTCGCGGCGCTCGCCGAAGTGGTGCGCGCGAATGCACTTTCTGGCGGTGTTTCGACAGAATAGACCACGTGCACGCGCAGAATGCCGACGGCATCGCACGTCCGCAGCACCGCGCTGACATTGTGCGGATCGTGCACGTTTTCAAGGACGACGGTCAGATCCGGTTGCCGCCGATTAAGCACGGTTTCGACGCGGTGCCGTCGCCGATCAGTCCTTGGCCAACGGGAAAGCTTCGGGTCATTCGTCCGCGCCAACTCTCGCCGATCCTTGCGATGTTCATCAGTGGTCAAGAATCACCCTTTCGATAGTGAGGCATTATCCGTCGCCACTGCATTCCATGTTGTTAGGTCAGACTTGTCTCGCCGTCATCGTGCGCGTTGCTAATCTCGTGCGCGAGAAAGAGCACATGCCGACGATCGAACCGCGGCGCACAGCGGCCGCACGACCAGAGGCCGGTCCGGCGTCTGCGAACCGTGGCGCCGCACGTTGCACATTCGTAAAGATATCGATAGGGACGGCGTCGTGGCGGTATTAGGCAACTTCTGACTTCTTCTAGGCTTGCCCCAGTCATCTTGGCAACGCGCATCGCGATTCGGTCGTAGCCATGCTTTGCATGACGCCGGTGGTCTCCATCGAGCCGATCCCGCATGTGGATCAGTTCCTCGACGACGACGATCTCCATCGCTCGTGGTTGACGCAGATCGATACGTTTCAGGTTTATTAGGACCAAGTGAGCGTCTTCGCCGCTCAAATAGGCATAGGCGCCGCCCACCGATGAACCGAGGCGGCGTCCAAGCCACCGTTCGAACGTCGGTTGACGCGTCGTGACTCGCAATTGTTCGGACGACATAGATAAGGCACTCAAAGTACTGTTGATCAGGTCAAGCAGATGCGACTCGACTTCGTCAGTGACCACTCTTCCCATCTCGATTTCTCAAAAGCTATGTGGCAATCACCACTAAAAGCCTACCGTACAATGGCGCCTCGCGAGGGAAAGGTGAACTCGCCCTGGTTCGTCTGACGTATCAGTTTCTGCTCAGTGCAAATGTGCAGCTCCTCGCCGTTGGAGTTTAGCAAGTCATGAAGAGCGATCAAACCCGACCGCACTCATCCGCCCTAGAACGCCCGCATGTGTTGATCGTATCAGACGATCAAGGATTGGCTGAGTTTTTAACTGAAGGTCTCGTCTATGGAGGGTTCTGGACGAGCGTGGTGGCGAGTGGAATTCAAACGCTAGAGCTCTTTCGCCTCCGCTCTTTCGATCTGATTCTGATTGACGCCGCACTCCAGGGATTGTCCGCCACCGACGTTATTCGACGTCTCCGTTTTTCGTCGGATGCCAGTCAGGACGGTCCGCGCACGGACGTACCGATCCTTATCATTGCCGCGGCTGAAGAGGAAGCGCCGATGGAGGAGATGATCGACGCCGGAGCCAACGGAAGGCTAGTTGCGCCTCTCGACCTCGACCACCTTGTGCCGAAACTGCATGCCGTCGTGGCAAAATGGCGACGCGAGCACCCCGGCCGCCCATTCGCGGACGAGGCTGCCCAACGATCGTCAGATCATTCGAGTCAATAGGTCGAGAACGCGACATCTTCCATGCGACCAATGAGATCGGCGATGCGTTCGAGGTTGTGCGCTACCTTAATCCCGCCCTCCCGACGCAAGTCGAATTGGAATGCGGCATCGATCCGCATCATCGCTGGTAGGTAGTCACCGTCACCATTCTGTTCTCGCTGAACAGGATGAGCAGCCATTGCAACCGCGTGACAATCGTGTCGTCGGATCGTCGTAGTCGGTCGTCAGAACCCGTCCGCCGTTGCTGGCGCGACAAGGGCTTCCACCGCCGCGTCGAGTTGCGGATCGGCGACTGAGCCTTCCGTCGGCCCTGCCACGACGATGTCCGGTTGAATGCCCACGCCTTCGATCTGCTGTTTGCTTGGCGTCAGCCAGAGGGCGAATGTGATCCGAGCTGAGGATCCGTCAGCGAAATCATGAACTCGTTGCACCGAGCCCTTGCCGTAGGTCTTAGCCCCAACGACCACCGCCCGATCGTAGTCACTTAGCGCTCCCGCCACAATCTCGGCGGCGCTTGCCGTACCCTCATTTACGAGCACGACGACCGGCAGGTCGAAGAGATGCTCTTCGCCTGGAATGATCGGTTCGGATTGCAGTTCGCTTTCAGCCACACTCGAGTCTTCGTAGAGTGCTGGGCCGGTCTCCGCCCGAACGAACCGTCCAATCATCTCCTGGGACGCGGCAACCCAGCCGCCGCCGTTGTTTCGGAGGTCGAGCACAATGCCATCAACGCCGTCTTCTTCGGCCCGTCTGATCGCCGCATCGAGTTGTTCCGTCGTCTTGTCGCCGAAGATTGTGACCTGGATCCGGGCCAGGTTGTGCCCCTCCACGTACTCGTAGACGACAGCAGGCATCGTGATTCGCCGCCGTGCGACCTCGACCTCGATCAGTTGTTCGACGCCCAGACGCTGGATTGTAAGACGGACCGTGGAGTCTGCCGGCCCGCGAACTAACGTGAGCGCGTCGTCCTCCGACAGGTTCGTCAGCGAGTGACCATCCGCTTCCAGGATAACGTCGCCCGCGCGGAGACCCGCTTCTTCCGCAGGCGAACCCGGCATTGCGGAAACGATGGTGAAGCGACCTTCGGGGTATTGGACCCAGACGCCGATGCCCTCGTACTCTCCTTCGAGTTGCTCCGCAATCGGTTGTTGTTCGACCGGGACTAAGAACGTCGTATAGTCGTCGTCGAGCCCTTCGGTCATGCCACGAATCGCATCGTATTCAAGCTTTTGCTCGAATGCCTCTGTTTCAGCGGGTTCGCTCGGCCGATAGTAGTACTCTTCTTGCAATAGATGCCGAACCTCATCGACGCGGTCGGCCGATCCAGCTTCCGGTGAATCGGAACCAAGGCTGCCGATAACTTCACCGACGTCAGTGAGTCTGCCTTCGCGGAAAAGACTGCGTTCCGCCATAACGCCCGCGGCAAAGAAGACCAACGCAATCAGGAATGCGATGCTAAAGACAAAGGCCCAGTGCCAATTGACCTCCCGAAAACGTGGCGAATGCCGCGGCGATTCGGACATTGATAACTCCTTCGAGACATGAGCGATGGCAACTGGGCATGAGAGCGACGAGGCGGAGGCGCGATTGCTTATGGCGATAATAGAGCCATACTTGATTGACGACCAAACGTCTCACCCGCGTGACAGGTCACGCGGTGGAAGTCATCGCCCTATAATCGTGCTCGCTGCTTTCATCGATAGAGACCTGCCGAACGGAACGTGAACGATGACCGAACAGGCAAAACAGATCGTCGCCATTGACGTTGGCAATTCGACGACAGCGGTCTGCCTCATACAGCCCTCGACCCTTAACTTCGATCGAACGTGGCGCGTGAGTTCCTGTGCCGATCGTCCAGCAGACGAATGGCGATCACTGCTGATGCCACTGCTCGAGGGCGCCGTGAGCCGTACGAATGCGATCGTTGGCGCCGTCATCGCGAGCGTTGTGCCGCCGGCAACGCGGTCGCTGACGGAACTGGTACGGGACTGGTTCGACGTCGAACTAGTTGTCGTCGACGCGAGGTCCGACCTGGGGATTGAAGTTGTCGTCGATCACCCGCTTGAAGTCGGCGCCGACCGGCTGGTGAACGCTGTCGGTGCACTTCACATCTTCGGCGCCCCATCAATCATCGTCGACGCTGGCACCGCGACCAAGATCGACGTCATTTCCGCACGGAATGAATTTCTTGGTGGCGCCATTGCGCCTGGTATCGGCATCGGACTCGAGGCGCTGGCCGCCCGTGCGGCACGTCTCTATGCAGTCGAAACAGTCCCGCCGCGGCGGATTATCGGTCGTAATACGGTGGAAGCGGTGCAATCGGGACTCGTCCTGGGACACGTGGCAATGGTCGAAGGGATGATCGAACGGGTCTGCATCGAGCTTGGTTTCGCACCGCCCGTGATCGTCACAGGCGGTTTCGGCGAGATCCTCGCCGGGGCGATGCAACTCGACACCCGACTGGTCCCACACCTCACACTCATTGGCGCAGCGTGCGTTTGGTCGCGCGAAATGGTTGGAGCCTAGAGCGCACCAACGAGCCAAACAGAAGGTTCGGCAATTCGAAACCGCACCTGATTCCGTGAGGTCGGCGTTCCATGGTGAAACAGTTGCCGAGAATGTGAAGGCCCCTATAATACGGTACGCTGCGGGCGTCAGAGTCAAGACGGAACGGATCCGCTTAGAGAGTGACCTGACGCGGGATGAGGGCGCACTTAGCGTTCAGATCCCGCGTATTCGACCCATAGCAACAGGACGCACGCGGACAATTGAGCGACCGTGGAACTGGGTCTTCGAGACCGGCGGCGCCCCGTTGGTCCTAAGACCCCCACGGGCACGACACTGGTCGTTCGATGGAGGGTACCGGTGAAGCAGTATCCCGCTGATTGCATTCGTAACATTGGTTTGTTTTCTCACGGTGGCGCGGGGAAGACATCGCTGGCCGAGGCCCTCCTCTTTGACACGAAGGCCATTACTCGACTCGGACGCGTCGAGGACGGCAACACGGTTTGCGATTTCGACCCGGACGAGATCAAGCGCACGATCTCGGTCAGCACGTCCGTGGCGCCAGTGGAATGGCGCGAGACCAAGATCAACATCCTTGACGCACCGGGGTACGCTGACTTCCTCGGCGAAGTCAAATCTGCCCTGAGTGTGATCGACGGCGCGATCATCGTGATGGATGCCTCAGCCGGCGTTGAAGTCGGCACCGAACTGGCCTGGCGCCTGACCGACGAACAATCGCTCCCTCGACTAATCTTCATCAACAAGATGGACCGCGAAAACGCGAACTTCGGCACGGCGCTCGAATCGGCCCGCGAAGCATTTGGCAATGCGGTCGCGCCGATCCAGATGCCCATGGGAAGCGAAAAAACGTTCCGCGGCATCGTCGATCTGCTGACCGAACAGGCTTTCGAATTCCACGACAACAAAGATGGCGGGTACGAGGCCAGTGCCATCCCCGCGGAAATGGCGGACGAATGCGCGAAGTTCCGTCAGCAACTGATTGAGGCGATTGCGGAGCAGGATGAAGTGCTGATGCTCCGCTACTTGGAAGACGAAGAGATATCGACTGACGATCTGATTGCCGGACTGAAGACGTGCGTCGAGCAGGGACTGGTTATTCCTGTTCTCTGTGGTGCGGCGACGAGTAATCGTGGCATGCAACCTCTGCTCAACGCGATTGTCGACTATCTCCCGTCCGCCGACCGCCTCCGCCTCAGTGCCACCGCGAATGGCGAAGAACTGGAACTCTCTACCGGATCGGAACCGCTCGCGGCATTTGTCTTCAAGACGCTTGCCGACCCACATGTCGGTCGAGTTTCTTACCTCAGAGTCGTCTCAGGAACCTTCAAGTCGAACTCAACGGTCTTCAATGCATCAAGAGACAAAGCAGAACGCGTCGGGCAAGTCTTCTTCGTGCGCGGGAAGGAGCACCTTAGCACCGACGAAGTCGGCGCGGGTGACATTGCGGCGGTGGGCAAGCTGGCAACAGCGACAACCGGCGACACGCTGGCGGACGAACACAGACATCTCACGCTCAATCCGATCGATTTTCCGGCGCCCGCATACTCGGCCGCCGTCAGTCCTAAGACAAAAGCCGACCTCGACAAGATGGGTCAGGCGCTTGGTCGCCTCGCGGAAGAGGACCCGTCGCTACATGTGAGCCGCGATCCAGTCACCGGCGAGACGATTCTTTCCGGCCTCGGCGAGCCGCACGTGCAAATTGCGCTCGATCGCATGACTCGTCGGTACGGGGTCAACGTCGAAATCGGGCTACCGCGCGTCGCCTATCGTGAGACTATAACGACCAAGACGATTGCGGAGTACAAGCACAAAAAGCAGACTGGCGGCGCCGGCCAATATGGACACGTCTTGCTCGAGCTCGAACCACTGAGCGAGAGCGACTTCGAATTCAAAGAGCGCGTCGTTGGCGGCGCTGTGCCACGCAACTACTACCCGGCGGTAGAAAAAGGTGTGCGCGAAGCGCTGGATGCTGGTCCAGTGGCTGGCTACCCAGTCGTCAATGTAAAGGTGACGCTCTTCGACGGCAGTTATCACGACGTCGATTCGAATGAGATGGCGTTCAAGATTGCGTCCAAGGAGGCGTTCAAAAAGGGAGTGCTTCAGGCCAAGCCGGTGCTCTTGGAACCAATGATGACGCTCCACGTGACTGTGCCGGAGAACTACACCGGCGACATCATGAGTGACCTCAACACAAAACGCGCGCACGTGAACGGCATGACCCCCGGCGCCAATGGCGCAACGACGATCGACGCACTCGTGCCGGCCTCCGAGATCCAACGGTACGCAACGGATCTGCGATCGATCACGCAGGGACGTGGCAGTTTCACCAGCGATTTCGCACACTACAATCAGGTGCCCGCGCATCTGGCCGAGCAAATCAGGACCGCAACCGCACGACTGCACGATGCGGCGCATGCATAAGCTCACGCGCGACTAAAATCGTCCAGGCGCGAAAGGGTTTCGTCGCGAGGACGATTGCTCCCGCGAATCTGGTCATGCACCTCGTCAACAGGAGATCGTGATTGGAAACGTATCAGATCATCTTCGATGGCGGATCGCTGGGCAACCCAGGTTTGGGATACGGGAGCTTTGCCATCTCCGGACCTGATGGGTACGAGTTGCGCCAAGCGATCGAGTTTCGTGACCGCGGCGACGCCGTGACAAATAACGAGGCGGAGTACCTCACACTCATTGCCGCACTGGAACGTTTAGCGCACGAGCTCGGAGTACGGGCGAACGACGTGTGCGTCGAAATTGGCGGAGACAGCCAATTAGTGGTCAACCAAGTCACGGGAGTATGGAGAGTGCGGAAGGCCGAGCTTCGTCCCCTCGTCGATGCAGCTATCGAGCGCCTCGGTCTTTTCCGCAGTGTCCAGCTGAGCTGGCATCCGCGGGCGCGCTCCGTCGAGGTGTTAGGTCATTGAGTGAGGGGCAAAAGCAGACATGATCGCTTCGCCCCTCTCCCCCGGCGAGTTACTGCCGTCGCTCGATTTGCCCGTCGCCCACGCTTCTGCGCGATCACCTGACCCTCATTCGTTTTCCACGATCGTGGTCTTTTATCGCGGCCATTGGTGACCGACCTGCCGTCGGCAACTCGGGCAGTTGCGCGATCAATACGAAACGATTCGGCTACTCGGCGGCAACGTCGTCGCCATTTCGTCGTCGACCGTCGACGAAGTACGGGCATCGACCCACGCGCGGTCCATGCCCTTTACGCTCTTCGCCGATCCAGAGCTTCGCGTCATCGAATTGTGCAGACTTGCTCATTATGACGAGGCGGAGCAGCGGTCTGTCGCTCGGCCGGCCATCTTCATCGCCACCCAGGATGATGTCATTCGCTTTGCACACGTGGGCGATCATTCACGAGATCGACCTGCAATCGGCTCGGTCCTGTTGGCATTGGAGCGGCTGCGCGATGGACCGTTGTAATGTGCCAACGACTATTCATCGTCAACGACCTCATCGGGTCGCCAACGGACCAGTAACGTCAAGACCAAAAGCCAGATGATGGCGGTAAGCACGATCAACATAAGCCAGGGCAACTGCAAGTAGCGTTTGAGCAACACGACCAGCAAAAGGACGATAACGAGGCTCAGCAGACAACTCGGACCGAACGATCGTTCGAGCTGCGTGGTCGCGCGGCCGACCAAAGGCAGCGAATCAATGAGATCGGCATCCGGAAGTTGGCGCGATTCGGCGTCGTCGTGTGGCATGGGAATAGTATAGAAAGGGTCCGACCTTCGCGCATGGATATGAACGACCATCGCGCTTGACACGTTTCCCGCCGATTTCTATACTTTGCGGGTGCCGAAAGGCCATGTTCCGGGCGGCTAGCTCAGTCGGTTAGAGCGCCACGTTGACATCGTGGAGGTCAGTGGTTCGAGTCCACTGTCGCCCACCCCCGGACATTCTCTAAACTAAGGCTCGGAAGCATTGCGCAGAATTCCGCGTTGCTTGACGCACATTCTTCACCCCTTTACCATCCCAACGCTTCGCTTTTCGGACCGGGCAACGAGCACTCGAGTCGTCTTTTCGCAGCAGAACGCCGTGATGCGCTTATCCCGCGCTTGTATACCAAAACGGACAAGCAGAGCAGCCGCCATTCAGCGGATAGCGGCTGGATTTGGTCTGGCGTGCATGCTGGCCTTGACGGCCTTGATTCCCTCTATCAGCGCGCAGGAAGTGCCAGAGCTCCAAATTAATTCGACCAATTACATCGTCCTGGACGCCGAAACCGGTCAGGTCTATGCGCAGCGCGGGGCGCACGAGCGAGCCGCACTGGCGAGTATTACGAAGGTCTTCACGGCGGTCGAAGCGATCGAGCGAGGATCGCCGGAAATGATGATTACAACTCGACCGTCGGACCTGCAGGATGAACAGTCAAGCCTCATGGGTTTCGGCGTTGGCGAAGAATTCACGCTCGAGGAACTCCTCTTTGGAATGATGCTCCCATCTGGGAATGATGCCGCCCATGCCGTCGCGCGGGCGCTTGGCGATCAACCGGGTGACAACGACAAGGAGGCGTATGAGCGGTTTGTCGGTTGGATGAACGAGCGAGTCCAAAACATGGGCCTGAATGACACCCAATTCGTCAATTCACATGGATGGGGCGTGCCGGGGCACTATTCGACGGTCGCCGACGTCGCGGCATTCACGCGGTACGCTATTCAATATCCCGAGTTCGTCGCGTTGATCTCGACGTCGACCTTTACCACGACCAATGGCTACGAACTTGTCAACAACAACCGGATGTTGAGTTGGTATCCCGGTATCATCGGCGGCAAGACCGGTTACGACTGGGACTCAGGTTGGTGCCTGGTCGAGGTTGCTTCGCGCGGCGATTCAACGATGATTTCCGTGACTTTCGACGGCGTGGCGCCAGACGACTGGTACGACGACAATCGGGCGCTTCTTGACTATGCCTTCGAGACAAAAGCCGCTCGAGAGGCGCAGGGATCTCCCTTCACCGGTGACGTCGTCTCCTTCCGCGATCCCGATGCCACTGTGCTGGCCCGGTTTGCAACCTCGGCCGGGTCGCTACCGGCTCCCAATTCGGCTGGCACTGGCGAAACGTCCACTGGAGAGGGTCACGGAGGAAATGGCGGCGACACGTCGGCGCGATCTCTTCAATCCGACCCGTTGCTCTCAGTTCGGAGCGCGTCGTCCGACACCACGCGCCTGCTCGCGGCCCTTGCGATTGCCATTGTTCTGATTGGCGGACGAGCGATGATCGGGATGGCTGGCCAGCCGCTGCCCCGGCTCAACGGCACACGACTGCGAGGCGTCGGGCCGAACGAACGGAATCCATCGCGTCCGCCGAGAGTTTCCCCGTAAGAAACTTTCGAGTGATCTTGAAAAGTGCGCAAAGTTGGGTTAGACTGTATACACGACCAGGACATTGATGCGTTGAAAGAGAGGGTTATGTCCACCCGCCTCGCCCGCGTCCCGCCAAACTAAACGAGATTCTCGAATTGCCCCATCGCGCCTCGCATGGGGTTTTTGTTTGCCGCGCAACGCCATCGCACTCCCTATCCTGCCCGCGGCTGCGCCTTGTACGTCAGGTGGTGAAGCGTTCCATGGTGTCGAGCCTGATTGCCAAGGGGAAAGACCAGGGGTACCTCCTCTCCGACGACGTCATTGCGCAGTTTCCCAACGCCGAAGAGCAGGTCGAAAACCTCGACGATTTCTACACGTCCCTCGTGGCTGAGGGAATAGAAGTACTCGACCATGTGCCGATCAAGCCCCCGCCGAAGCCTCGCGATGTGTTGCAACCTGAGCGGCCGGAGCCTGGCGTCGAACCGCTTTCGGTCGGCGTCGGCGACTCGGTTCGACTCTACCTGCAGGAAATAGGAGAAACTGACCTCCTCACCATGCAAGAGGAGGTCTGGCTTGCCAAGCGCATGGAGCGCGGCAAACTCGCCGAACAGCGCCTCGCGTGCATCGATCTACCCACGGGAGAACGGGCGTCTTTGGATGCCGACCGACTTGATGGAGACCAGGCACGCGCACATCTAATCCAGGCCAATCTGCGACTCGTCGTCTCTGTCGCCAAGAAATATGTCGGTCGAGGCCTTTCGTTCTTGGACTTGATCCAGGAAGGTAATATCGGCCTGATGAAGGCGACTGATAAGTTTGACTACATGCGCGGGTACAAGTTCAGCACGTATGCCACGTGGTGGATTCGGCAAGCGATTACCCGCGCCATCTCCGACCAAAGTCGAACCATTCGGCTGCCGGTACACGTTGGCGAAACGATCAATCGCGTCAAAAAGACCGGTCACCGGCTCCAGCAGATTCTCGAACGAGAGCCGACGCAGGAAGAGATCGCGCGCGCGATGGACATCTCGGACGTGAAGGTCCGTCAGGTGCTCGATGTCGCACGCCATCCTGTTTCGCTCGAGGCGCCCGTCGGCCAAGAAGGAGATGCGTTCCTCGGCGACTTCATCGAAGACGACTCGATGCCTCAGCCGATCGAGCTCGCTTCGCAGCATCTCCTCAAGTCTCAAATCACCGACGCCCTCAGCAAGCTGACGGAACGCGAGCGCAAGATCATCACGCTTCGCTTCGGGCTGGACGACGGCCGTTTTCGAACGCTCGAAGAAGTTGGCCGGGAATTCGGCATTACCCGAGAGCGGATCCGCCAGATTGAAGCCAAGGCCCTGCGCAAGCTTCGTCATCCGACGTACAGCCGCAAACTGCGAGGCTATCTCGAATAGCAAAGAACACGTCGCACTGACTTAGGGGCCAAACTCTATCGTCTCATCACGAGGGGCGCGAGAAGATTAGCGCGACGTTGTGACCGCCGAACCCCATGGAGTTACTCAAGACGTGACTGAGCGGCAACGGCCGCGCGACATTCGACACATAGTCGAGGTCGCATTCGGGGTCAACGAATTCGTAGTTGATCGTTGGCGGTACACACTGGTTGGTCAGTGCCTTGATGGCGATGACCGCCTCGAGAGACCCCGCCGCGCCCAATAAATGTCCGGTCATCGATTTGGTCGAGCTGATTGCAAGCCGGTACGCATGCTCGCCGAAGGCCGTTTTCAGCGCTTGGGTTTCGAGTTTCTCGTTGAGCTGGGTCGAAGTTCCGTGCGCGTTGATGTAGTCGATGTCCGCGGACTGCAGGCCGGCGACGTCGAGCGCGCGGCGAATCGCTCGCGCCGCGCCTTCTCCGCCAGGTCCGGGCTGCACCATATGGTTTGCATCGTCGGTCGATCCGTAGCCGCTCAGCTCCGCGATCGGAACCGCACCTCGGCGCAGCGCGTGTTCGCGCTCTTCGAGCACCAGCACCGCGCCGCCCTCGGCCAGCACGAATCCATCGCGCTCCCCGTCAAACGGGCGGCTTGCGCGTTCCGGAGCGTCATTGCGCCGTGACAACGCGCCCATGGCGTTGAATCCCGCGACCCCCAGGCGAGTAACTGGCGCCTCGGCGCCGCCCGCGAACATGACGTCGACATCGTCCCGCTGAATCATCTGCGCCGCTTCGCCAATAGCGTGCGCCGCACTGGCGCATGCCGACGTCGGAGCAAAGTTGGGACCTTTTGCACCCGTCGCGATCGCGGTGACGCCAGACGCCATGTTTGGCAGCATCATGGGGACGAAGAATGGCCCGAGACGGCGGGGTCCCTCACGTAGCAAGACTTCCGCCCCCTGTTCAAACGTCTCTATGCCGCCCATTGCTGTGCCGATGAGCGTCCCAATGCGCTCGGGCGGTATTCGCTGATCGATCCGCGCCTCCTCCATTGCTTGCAGCGCGGACCCCACGGCGAATTGCATGAATCGATCCATCCGGCGCGCTTCCTTGCGCCCGACGACGACGTTCGGGTCAAAGCCACGGACTTCTCCGGCGAATGTCGTCTCGAATGCGGCTGGATCGAACCGCGTGATCGGTCCGATCCCCGACACGCCGGCCGCCGCCGCTGCCCATACGTCGTCCACGTTCAAACCGATCGGGCATATTGCCCCCATGCCTGTGACAACTACACGGCGCTGATTCTGCGTCACCATAAGGTGTCTCCCACACGTTGCCTTTGAGGGCGCCTGGATATTCCCGCGGTGATGCTACACCGATTACGCGCTCGCAATCGATAGGTCCGTGTGCTTGTTTGCACGGTTTGGAGCGTGTTACCCTGCGGCCAGGCCAGCCCTGCGGTGTTCGTGATGATCGACGTGGTCTTGAGCCAACAGAGAAAGAGTCGGGAGCTGCTGACCGCATGTCGATGACTGCGTGGATGCGGCGCCCACCTGCGAAAGCAGGTTCAAGACTCCGTTGCACACGGCACGCGCGGGGTCGGCCATCCCCCCGTTTAGTGACGATTGAGACACGAAAGGGTCGGCTATGATCGTGCTCGTGCACGGGCCCGATGCCGCCACCGCGCGGTCCGAGGTGTCCCGTCTTCTTCAAGTGCACGACCCTGCCGATGCCGCGACGACGCGGCTCGACGGCCGCACCGTCTCGATTGCTCAGGCAGCGGCGATGGTCAGCACGCCCGGATTTTTCGGCGAAGCGCGAGTCGTCGTCATCGACGACTTAGTGGCGCGCGCAACGAAAGGCAAAGCAGGCGCCGACGATAGGACAGTTGATGAGGAAGCGGCCACTTCTAAGCTTGACCTTGCGCCGCTCTTGAATGCGGTCCTGCCGGAGAACGTGCTCATACTGATTGATACAACGCTCTCGTCGATTCCGGCGGTGATTCGTAAGTCGGCGCCAAGTGACACACGATTCGTCGCGGGTGAACCACCTCGCGGCAAGCCGCTGCTCGATGCCTTGCAACGCGTCGCGACGGATGCCGGCAGCGAACTTTCTGCAACCATAGCGAAGCAGCTCGCCGAGTTGCTTTTTCCGCGGACGTGGGCCGCCAAGCCATCAAATCCGCGATACGACCGACCACCCGACGTTGAGCTTCTCAGAAATGAGGTCGAAAAGCTTGCGCTAGCCGCCCACCCCGGCCCAATAGAAAGCCGCCATTTGCAAGAGATGACCGACGCCGCGAGTGTCGATCGACTCTTTCCGTTCCTCGAGGCTGCCGTTGGCGGCTCGGTGTCACGAGCCGCGGCCGAACTCAGATCGTTATATGACGCCGGAGAAGACGGTCATCGGCTCACGGCTCAGCTCTATCAACAAGTGGAACTGGCGGCCGTTCAGGAGGCAGCAGGCAATCTCGTCGATCCTGTCGAGGTCGGTCGCGCCATGGGATTGCCCAATCCGAACCGGATGATTGGGATCGCTCGCGCCCGCCGGTCAATAGCGGCCGCCGCTGCCATCGAGCAAGCACGAGCGTTCGACCGCAAGGCCAAGACCGGTGAACTGCGGGATCCGATGGATGTTCTTTACGGGTTGATTGCTGCCTTGGCCGAACCCACCAGTTCCTCGACACAACGACGGAGCGGCTAGGTGTCGCCACTCCGTCTCATTCGCGTACTCAACCCATCGGCGCGAGGTTACGAGGCTGCGCCCATCCGATTGAACTTCGCCATCAGGCGCGATTTGCGCCGCGCGGCGTTGTTCTTGTGGATGATGCCCTTGTTCGCGACGCGGTCGAGCATGCTAACGGCATCGCCCACCGCTGTCGCGGCAACTTCCTGGTCACCGGCACGAATCGCGATCTCGGCCTTCTTCACGAACGTGCGCGCTGCCGACCGAAACGGGCGGTTGCGCAGCCGCCGTCGCTCGGCAACCCGAATACGCTTTTCTGCTGACTTGCTATTGGCCAACTTGGCAATCCCCTCGTTAGTCCGTGTTTCGGCGGTGGGCACACCACATAACGGCGACTCAGCCGCAATCTGGGGATGGTATCAAATTTCGCGATCCAGCACAAGATCCGCATTGTTCGGGTCCGACCACCGATGACCGCACTACCGCCTGGAGCAGGAACCCAACGCCCCAATTCACTGTCGTCAATGCGAGCTCGGGACTTGTCGGCATCCACTGCCACTGTCTCACCGGGTCGGTCGTTCGGCCGGAGCGCTTCGATTGTTGGCCTCGCCTTCATTGCAAGTCGCGTCCTGGGACTTGCCCGAGAGGTCATCCTTGCCCGCCAATTCGGCACGACCGGCGAGTACGACGCGTACGTCAGCGCCTTTCGCATCCCCGATCTCTTGTTCTTAATCGTCATGTCTGGGGCGTTCGGCGCGGCGTTTATTCCGGTCTTTGCCGGCTTCCTTGCGCGAGATGAACAAGACCGCGCTTGGAGGTTGGCCTCCGCGGTGTTGACGCTTTCGGCGGTAACAATGGTCGCGCTTAGCTGCATCACGTTTGCGCTGGCCGCACCGATCATGCAATACCTCGTCGCTCCCGATCTGCCTTCGCATCTCCACGAAGTCGCCACCGAAACAATGCGAATCCTTTTGCTTTCCCCGATCCTGCTCGGATTGGGAATTGCGGCCAAGGGCATTCTTGAAGCCCAGGAACAATTCACGCTTCCGGCGTTGGCGCCGGTGTTCTACAACGCGGCAATCATCGTCGCCGCGGTGACGGTCAGTTCGCGATGGGGAGTGCGCGGCGTCGCCGCCGGCGTAGTAGTAGGCGCGGGTTTGCACGTGCTCGTGCAGTTGCCAGGATTGATACGTTCGGGAATCCGGTTCACACCCACACTCGATACGTCGGTCGCCGGACTGACTGAAGTGGGTCGGCTATTGCTCCCACGAATAATTGGCCTCGCAGCATTTCAGATCAATTTTATCGTCGTCAACTACCTCGCCTCGGGCGATGGCGAGGGCAAGATCTCGGCCCTCAACTACGCTTGGCAGCTCATGATGCTGCCGCACGGCGTTCTCGCGATGAGCATTTCTACCGTCGTCTTTCCAGCCATGTCCCGCCTCTTCGAGCAAGGAGACCTCGACGGCGTTCGCCGCACCTTTCTGCATGCACTTGAGCCATTGCTCTTGTTGATTCTTCCCGCGTCGCTCGGACTGTTTCTGTTCCGCACGGCGATCGTGCAGACTGTGTTCGAGGCCGGCGAATTCAGCGGACGCTCAACCCATCTTGTCACCGACCCATTGGCATTCCTCGCGATCGGCCTCATTTGGTACGCCTTGGTCGAACTCTTGACCCGCATCTTTTACGCAATGCACGACACGGTGACGCCAGTCGTCAGTGGCGTGTTCATCATAGTCGTCAACATTGTCCTCGGATCGATTCTCGTCGGCAGACTCGGCCACGCCGGTCTCGGTCTTAGTCTGAGCGTCTCCACAGCCATCGAGGCTGGCATCCTATTGTGGGTGATGCGCCGTCGGCTCGGTCGCTTCGACCCCGAGTTCGTGTCGTGGTTCGGCAAGGTCGCCGTTTCATCCGCGGCGATGGCGCTGGCGGCGCTTGCCATGCGCCGCGCCCTCGAAGACGCGACTGTTCCCGGCGAGGCGCCCCGGCTGCTCCAAATCGCTCTGCTTGGATATGGCATGGCTCTTGTCGCTGGAATCTTTTTTTTGGCCGCCTATTACCTCCGGATTCCCGAGGTCGTGCGCGGAGCTGATGTCGTTGCTCGCCGAGTACAGAGGTTACTGGGACCGCGGGCACCGTCCGTTCGAGACACGCAATGATTTGCTTGCATCCTCAATTTCTATCGGAAGTCGCGCGGACTCGACTATACTAGATTGATACTCGTGAGACGATCGTGATGGAAATCAGCTGCACATGACCTACCGACAACCGAATCAGCACATTCGCAATTTTTGCATCATTGCGCACATCGACCATGGGAAATCGACACTTGCCGACCGCCTCCTCGAACGGACGGGTACGCTGGACCGCCGACAGATGGTCGAACAAGTGCTCGACACGATGGACCTCGAGCGCGAAAAGGGCATTACGATCAAGGCGCGCGCCGTTCGCATGCGCTATCGAGCCGCGGACAGTCAGGAGTACGAGCTCAATCTGATCGACACGCCTGGTCACGTCGACTTCTCGTACGAGGTGAGCCGGAGTCTCGCTGCCTGCGAAGGGGCATTGCTTGTCGTTGACGCGGCGCAAGGCATCGAGGCCCAAACGATGGCAAACGTCTACTTGGCACTCGAGCACAACTTGGCGATAGTCGCCGTCATCAACAAGATCGACCTGCCGAGTGCGGAACCCAAGCGCGTTGCGGACGAAGTCGGCGGATTCATCGGGCTGTTAGAGGACGAGATCATCCTGGCGTCGGCCAAAGACGGGACGGGCGTAGACCTCCTTCTGGAAGCAATTATTGCCAAGATGCCGCCGCCCAACGGCGACGTCACGGCACCAGCCCGGGCGCTCATTTTTGACTCTCACTACGACGCATATAAAGGCGTCATCGCCTATGTTAAGGTTGTGGACGGTTCGATTGAGTCCGGCGACCGGATCCGGCTCATGTCCAGCGGCAAGGTTGCCGATATCCTCGAACTCGGCTACTTCTCTCCGGTAATGATTGCAGCAGAACGACTGGAGACAGGAGAGGTCGGCTACATCGCCACCGGGTTGAAAGTTGTCAAAGACCTGCAAGTCGGCGACACGGTGACCTTGGATTCGCGCCCGGCCCGCGAGCCGTTGGCTGGCTATCGCCCGGCCAAGCCGATGGTCTTCGCCGGTCTTTATCCGGTCGACGGCGAGGCTTATACGATGCTTCGAGATGCCCTCGAGCGCCTCCAGCTCAATGACGCATCATTGACGTACCTACCGGAGTCGTCAACAGCTCTCGGCTTTGGTTTTCGCTGTGGATTCCTTGGACTGCTCCACATGGAGATCGTCCAAGAACGCCTCGAACGCGAGTACAGCCTCGACCTTCTCGCAACGGCGCCAAGCGTAGAATACGAAGTCACCAAACACGGTGGTCAATGCTTGGCCATCGATAACCCGGCCGATTTGCCGTCGCCTGGAGAGATCGAAGAGATCCGAGAGCCCTGGGTACACCTGAGCGTCATTGCGCCGACACGCTATATCGGCACCATCATGGAATTGGTTACTGGCCGACGCGGCGTCTTTCAGGAGATGATCTATCTCGACGAAAGCCGGGTTCAATTGAAGTTCGACATGCCGCTTGGGGAGCTGATTGTCGACTTTTACGACCAGCTCAAGAGCCGCACACAGGGGTACGCCTCGCTCGACTACTTGCTCTCCGATCTTCGCGCCGCGGATTTGGTTAAGCTGGACGTGCTGGTCAACGGCCTGCCCGTGGACGCGCTCTCATTGATCACCCATCGGGACGAAGCATATCCGAAGGGTCGCGAGTTGGTGCAAACGCTTCGCAAACTCATTCCGCGGCAGATGTTCGACGTGCCCATTCAAGCGTCAATCGGCAGCCGCATCATTGCACGCGAGACCATCCGGGCGATGCGCAAAAATGTGTTGGCAAAATGTTACGGCGGCGACGTAACCAGAAAACGCAAGCTGCTCGAAAAGCAGCGCGAAGGGAAAGCTCGGATGAAGATGGTCGGCAGCGTGGAGATCCCACAAGAGGCGTTTATGGCCGTCTTGAGCTTGGGCGATAGGGCCACCGTCGCAAAGAACTGAGTTGTCAGTGGCTACATCCCTCACCATCGTCGGTCTCGGTCCCGGAAACCCATCGTTGCGCACCATCGCGGCTCAGCGCGCGCTCGAAAATGCGACGTCGATCGTTTTGCGCACGAGCGTCCATCCCGGTCTCTCGGACCTGATCAGTGACCCGCGCGTGACGGCTTGCGACGATCTGTATGAGTCGTGCAATCGTTTTGATGAGGTCTACCGGGCCATCGTCGACCGAGTCACTACCATTGCACGTGCGCGTGATGTCGTGTATGCGGTGCCTGGTCATCCCTTTTGTGGAGAATCGACGGTCGGATCCATCATCGAACGTCTCGCCGGCAGCGACGTCGTTGTTACGGTCGTCGACGGCATTAGCGCGATCGACTCGATAGCGACTGAGCTCAATCAAGACCTACTGCTGGCCGAGGTTCAGATTCTCGACGCGGTGGGCCTCGCGGCAGCGACAGAAGCCGAGCCGTATGCCGGCGGTTTGATCGATATTGCACTGACTCGACCTTGCCTCATCCTACAGGTCTACTCACGGTCCGTCGCCTCGAACGTAAAACTCGGGCTGATGCGGATCCTTCCCGCCGACCACGAACTTGCTGTTGTGACAGCATCGGGAGGCGTGCGACCGGGAGAGGTTGTCTGGTGTCCGCTCCACGAACTCGACCATCAGCCGATCAGTCACCTGACCACCGTGTGGGTGCCCGCTCTCGACTCGCGGAATGCGTTTCGATCGACGGCCATGCTTCAGCGAGTGATTGCACAACTGCGTGCTCCAGGTGGATGCCCCTGGGATCGCGCACAGTCCCACGCGTCGCTCCGCTCGGCCATAGTCGAAGAGGCATACGAGGTGCTGGACGCGATCGACGCTGGTGATTCGGAAGCGCTGGCTGAAGAGCTTGGCGACTTGCTGTTTCAACCGTTGATGCACGCGCAGATCGCGGAAGAATCGGGTGCGTTTGCGTTCGAAGACGTGGTCGAACACGCAACGCGAAAGCTCGTTCGCCGGCATCCGCACGTTTTCGGTGAGGCTCACGCTTCGACGCCCAGCGACGTCATGGCGACCTGGGAATCAGTGAAAGCCGAGGAACGCAGGGAAAAGGGTCAATCTGCGCCCGACGTCAAAGGGAATCCTTTCGATCGCTTGCCGCGATCGATGCCAGCAGCAACCCGCGTGGCCCACACTGTTGTCGACAAACAGCACGCGCCGGAACAGGCGGACCCAGCCGTTCGCGATCGCTTGGGCGAAGCCTTGTTCGAGGCGGTTGCCGCGCTCGCGAAGGCTGGATTCGATCCAGAACTTGAGATTGAACGGGCCGCGCACAGGCGATTTCAGTTCATCGACGGACCGCAACATGTGTCTCCCGTCGATCCGACGGCTGAGAGGAGTTAGCCCAAACGTGAGCATTCCCTACGATGTCCAACCGTCGGCGACCAAAAAAGTTGACCTGAGGATCGTTGCGTGCGGATGACGCCGGTCAATAGGTCGTGCTCGAAGGTTGCGTGAATCGGCGCCGTGACCTGGGCGGTTTGATCTTCGTCGATCTCTGCGACCGCTACTGATTGACACAGGTCGTCTTCAATCCGCAAATCGCGTCTTCGGCGCATCAAGCGGTCAGTGACGTGGGGAGCGAATTTGGCCTTCGCATCGCGGGCATAATGCGCCAGCGCCCTCCCGAGAGCGAGAACTCAAAGCTAGTAACCGGACAATTTGAAGTCGAAGACCACCATCTCGAGGTGCTCAGCGCGGCGAAGAACCCTCCCTTCTAAATCAACGAGGGCGTTGACGTCGAAGAAGGTCTTCGTCTCCACTACCGATACCTCGAACTTCGACGGGCCTGGATGCAGCGCAACGTGATCCCGCGCAACCGAGTCATAACGCATATGCGCGACTATTTCGACGCTCGCGGATTCGTTGATATTGAAACGCCGCTCCTCTTCAAAAGCGCACCGGAAGGAGCGCGCGATTTCCTAGTGCCCAGCAGCGCGTTTCCAGGAAGCTTCTATGCTCTCCCTCCATCGCCCCGACAGCTCAAGCGACCACCTTTGGTCTCGGGATATGACCGTTATTTCCAGATTGCGCGTTGTTTTCGCGACGAAGAGAGCATTCGGGAAGGCAATTACTTCCCGAAGAACCAGTGTGGCGTTGACCTCATGTTCGGTGCCCCATCGGTCATCCCACGGGATCAACTGGACGACGTCGGCCTCAGTCTCAACCCACCAAGTGCAGATTTTCCGTCCAGCGCGTCCTAGCCTTCGACTGTCCAGGAGAGGCCACCAGGGGCATCGATGTCTCTGAATCGATCCAGTTGCAACGGCTCTCCGAAGCCGTCGACGAGGACCGGAACGGCCCAGATCTCGAACTCGAAGTCGACCATGCGGACATACGCCAGCCAATCGCCACTGGGCGACCAACAAGGTGCAGTGGCATTCGCATTGGTCGTGACGCGCTGCCGATCACCAGTTGAGCGATCAAAGTTCCAGATGTCCGTCGTTTCGCCGGATCGAATGGCGACCGCGACCGTCTGGTTATCCGGCGCGATTGCTGGATCAATAACGCCGCTGGGATCATCGGCAACCTCGTAAGCCACGCCATCTGTCAGGTCCCGGAGCGCGACGTACGTTTGGGTGAACCCGTCTTCATCGGTCACGCGAACGGTGTAGCCGGCGATGCTGCCATCCGACGAAAGGGAAACGTCGTCGATATTTCCCTCATCTTGTAC
>JBOGUE010000410.1:0-3876 GCA_050695955.1 Thermomicrobiales bacterium
TCGATGGGGTGATCAAGGTTGTGCAGGTTGGCCTCGGCGGGTTCGGTCGGAGCTGGGCGAAAATCGCGGTCAACGCACCGAGCATTCATTTGGTCGGCGTGGCTGATCCAGCGGCGGACGCCCGGAGTTGGGCGGCAAACGAATTAGAGCTGCCTGCCACCGCGCTCTTCTCATCACTCGACGAGGCGCTGGAGCGATCATCGTGCGACGCGGTCCTGGTCATCACGCCGCCGGAGACACATCACGCCCTGGTGGCACAGGCGCTACAAGCCGGCAAGCACGTCCTAGTCGAGAAGCCGCTGGCGACGACGCTCCCCGAGGCCCAGGAACTCATACAGACCGCGGACCAGGCCGCTCGCATCCTCATGGTCAGCCAGAACTACCGCTTCCGTGCCCCCGCGCGTGCGGCGCAACAAGCGATCACCGGCGGCCAGCTCGGAGCGCTCATTCATGTCGCCGTCCGGTGCCGTCGCGACACCCGCCGCACCTGGCCGGTCGACAATTTTCGCTATCACATGCGCCACCCCTACGTCGTCGACATGGCAATCCACCACGTCGACCTCCTGCGTGCGCTCACCGGCCGCAACGTCCGCCGGGTCGATGCCCGAAGCTGGCGTATTCCGGACAGCCCGTTCTGCCACGATCCGGCCTGCGCTGCCCTCATCGAGCTCGATGGCGGTGTGCCGGTGCTCTATGAGGGCACGTGGGCAACCCGGGACCAGGAGACTTCGTGGAACGCCGCCTGGGAAATCGTCGGCGAATCGGGTCGCCTGATCTGGACCGGCGGCCTCGACGACCCTCTGTCCGGCGACGTAACCATCGAGACGTGGGGACAACCGCCGATCCAATTGCCCCAACCGTCGTCGGCGTACCTTGACCGGGCAGGGACGCTCCAGGCATTTCGGGTGGCAACCCTGACTGGTGAGGAGCCGGCAACGAGTGCGCGCGATAACCTACACAGCCTGGCAGTCGTCCTCGGTTGCATCGCCTCGATTGAACGCGGGGTGTCAGTCGACGTCGCAACGCTGCTTGGCGGCGCTTGACACCGCCGCGCCTGTTCTGTAGATTCTCGGTCAACAACTGAAGAGAGCTGCCTTATCAAGAGAGGTGGAGGGAGACGGCCCTGTGAAGCCCGGCAGCCTGCGGCGCGATGACGCGCGCAAGGTGCCAATTCCGGCAGAGCGATCTGCGAGATAAGGGAACGGCGACGCCATGTCCGCCCCCTGCTCGTGCAGGGGGTTTTTGTATTGAGCTATCAGCCGTTAGTCATCAGCCGTCAGCTTCCATCCGATGCCTGGGCTCGGTCTCGTTCGAGTCCGGCGAAAGGATGACCGACCTATGGAGCAGGCCAGCGACAGGACGCCGATCGTCCCGGCTTCGGCGCCTGCCAGTACACGCGAACACTTCCGGCCCGCGCCGGCTCCGCGCCCGCGTCTGCACCTCGTCGACCCCGCGCACGACGCCGGTGACGGCGAGCTGCGCACGATGGAGATTGGCGCGCTCGACCTCGAAATGGGCGGTCGCCTCGATGCGATCACACTTGCCTACCGCACCTGGGGACGGCTCAACGAAGATGGGACCAACGCCGTCCTCGTCGTCCATGCACTGACCGGCGACAGCCGGGCCACTGGCGAAGGCGGCTGGTGGAGTCCGCTCATCGGCCCCGGCTTACCGTTCGACACGGAGCACGCGTTTGTCGTCAGCTCGAATGTCGTCGGCGGCTGCCAGGGGAGCACCGGGCCGCCATCGCACGACCCGCTCACCGGCCGCCCCTACGCGATGCGCTTTCCTCTTATCACCATCGGCGACATGGTCAACGCGCAACGGCGGCTCGTTGAGCGACTGGGCGTCACGAAGCTCATCGTCAGCGGCGGCAGCATCGGCGGCTTTCAAGCCCTCGAATGGGCGACGCGTCACCCAGAGATGGTCTCCGCGAGTATCCCAATCGCGGCGACTGAGGCGCTCGGCGCGCAAGGTATCGCCATCCACTCTGAAGTCGGCCGCCGCGCGATCATGGCCGACCCGAACTGGCGGGGAGGCGAGTACGCCAGCGAGGGGGTCTTCCCCGCCGAAGGGCTGGCGATTGCGCGCATGGCGGCGATGACCGCCTACCACAGCCGCGAGAGCATGGCGATGCGCTTCGGCCGCGCCCCGGCTACCCGGCCCGGCCTCTACCCCTCGTTCGGCGGCACCTTTGACGTCGAGGGCTACATCCACTATCACGGCCAGGCGCTGGTCCGGCGGTTCGACGCCAATAGCTACCTCTATTTGACCCGTGCCATGGATCTCTACGACCTGGGGCGCGACGGTGGTGAGGACCGTTGGGTGCGGCGAATCACCGCGCCGGTGCTATTGCTCGGCATCCGTTCGGATTGGCTCTTTCCGCCAAGCGAGGTACGGGCACTCGCCGACCGGATCGCCGCGTTTGGTAAGGACGTGACCTACGCCGAGCTCGACTCGCCGCACGGCCACGACGCCTTCCTCAAAGAGTGGGCCCTGCTCGACGCGGTCATCCGCCCGTTCGTCGAACGCGTGCTGGCGGGGGTCGCCCCGGCATGACCTTCGGCTACGACCAGCGGCCGCCCAGGGGTCCCAAAGACCACATGCACCGGGCGGCCGCCGGCAATTGACAGCGCGGTCGCCTCGTCGGCTTTTCGGTATGGACCACGGAATCTGATCATCGCGAAAGGGAAGGACGGATATGTCAAGCAACGGACGGGCCCAAGGTTTCGAGACGGTCGCGCTCCACGGCGGGCAAGAGGTCGATCCGACGACGAAGTCGCGGGCGGTCCCGATCTATCAGACCACCTCCTACGTCTTCGACAGCCCAGATCACGCCGCGCGCCTCTTTGGGCTGCAAGAGTTCGGGAACATCTACACCCGCATCATGAACCCGACCACCGACGTCCTCGAGAAGCGCATCGCGCAACTCGAAGGGGGCGTGGCAGCGCTCGCCTTCGCCTCAGGGCAGTCGGCGGAGACGCTGTCGATCCTCAACCTCGCCGTCGCGGGCGACGAGATCGTCTCCACTACCAGCCTCTATGGCGGGACCTACAACCTCTTCCACTACACCTTGCCCAAGCTGGGCATTACGGTCAGGTTCGTCGAGCCGAACGCCGACGCGGTTGCGGCGGCGATCACCGACAAGACGAAGCTGGTCTACTCCGAGACAATCGGCAATCCGGACCTGCTCACCCTTGACGTCGAGGGCGTCGCCAAGGTCGCCCACGCGGCGGGTGTGCCGCTGATGCTCGATAACACCCTGCCGACCCCGTACCTCGTCCGCCCGATCGACCATGGGGCGGACATCATCATCCATTCCGCCACCAAGTTCATTGGCGGCCACGGCACCTCGATCGGCGGTTTGGTCGTCGACTCCGGCCGCTTCGATTGGGCCGCCTCCGGCCGCTTCCCCGAGTTCACGACTCCCGACCCGAGCTACCACGGCCTGGTCTACAGCGACGTCTTCTCCGAAGCGAACTTCGGCGCGAACATCGCTTTCATTATCAAGTTGCGGGTGCAGATGCTGCGCGACATCGGACCGGCGATGAGCCCCTTCAACGCCTTCCTCTTCCTGCAAGGGTTGGAGACGTTGCCGCTGCGCATGGAGCGCCACAGCCAAAACGCGCTGTCGGTCGCCCGCTTCCTGGCCGAGCACCCGCGGGTAACCTGGGTCAACTACCCCGGTTTCCCCAGCCACCCTGCCTACGACCGCGCCACCAAATATTGGCGGAACGGGCTTTACGGCGCGCTGCTCGGGTTCGGCATTAAGGGCGGCCTCGAAGCCGGCAAGAAACTGATCGAGCATCTCGAAATCTTCTCCCACCTCGCCAACCTGGGCGACGCCAAGTCGCTCGTCATCCACCCGGCGAGCAC
>JBOGUE010000411.1:0-10044 GCA_050695955.1 Thermomicrobiales bacterium
GGCCCACCCGGTCCGAAGGCAGTCGGATTGATCCGACTTCCGGGAATGAGCCCGGTATGTCAATGCCGGGCGGGGTCCGATGCTCACAACGGTGCGTTGGCGTCTGCTTGTCCACGTGGACAAGCTGGACAAGCTGGACAACCAGCCCGTAGGTCAACGGCGGCGCTTCAGCCCTCGAACCCCCGCACAACCCCTTGCAGCAGCTGCCCCGACTCCGCCATCACGAAGCGCAAACCGTCGAGATGGGCGAGCACCTCCATCAAGTCCGCCCCCTCCAACTCCTCGACGGCTTCTGCCAGCTCGCAACACTCGCGGAGCGCATTCGCCAGGTTGGTTCGTGCCTGCTTTCCGCGGGCGGCGACGGTCGACGCTTCATAGCTCATGCTCATGGAAATTCGTCTCCATTCTCAAGCGCCTTGCAGAGCGGTAGCCCGCGTCGTGCTCAGTCCCGGAGAGACTTCATCAGGCGAAGCCCGGCCCTTCAGCGCCAGGTCCGCGTGGCGACGACGCAACTGACGCATTCGGATCGAGCGCCGGCTGGCGCCGATGCCAGCCCGTCGCCCGCTCGTAGGCGTGGCCGATCCTGCCTATCCGCGCTTCGGTAAACGGCCGCCCCGCGATCTGCAGACCAATCGGCAGACCCATCTCGTCAAACCCGCACGGCACGGAGAGCGCCGGCTGCCCCGTCAAGTTGAACGGCATCGTCAACCGCGTGTACGCATCCCCGGCGACTTCGCGCGTGCCGTCGGCGTAGGTCGCGCTCAGGTCGTCGGCCGGCAGCGCCGTCACTGGCAGCGTCGGTGTCACCACCGCGTCGAGCCGGTGCTCGGCGAACAATCTGGCGGCCGATTGCTTGACCAACGTGCGCGCTCGCTGAGCGCGCAAATAGGCGTCAGCCGGGAGCAGTCGCGACGCCTCGATGCGCTCCCGCAGCTCTTCCCCGTACAAGTCGGGCGTCGCGCACATCGCGTTCGCGTGAACACTCACCGTCTCGGCGCGGTTGATGACGAAGCTTGCCGCCCGCGCGATCGTCGCCTCAGGCCAGGGCGTCTCGACCACCTCCGCTCCAAGCTCCGCCAGCACGCCAAGCGCCCGCTCGACCGCGTTCGTCACATCGACATGAAGGCGATCGCAGAAAAAGGGTCGCGGCACCCCAATACGCAGCCCGCGCGGGTCCTGCCCGATCTCGGCCGTGGCGTCGAAGCCAGGCGCCGATACCGATGACGCATCATCCGGGTCGTACCCCACCAACGCATTCAGGATCAACGCCGCGTCCTCGACCGTGCGCGCCAGCGGCCCGACCGTATCGAGCGACCAGGAGAGCGGGAAGACACCGCGCCGGCTGGCCAAGCCAAAGGTCGGTTTCAACCCGACGACGCCGCAGACCGACGCCGGGATGCGGATGCTGCCGCCCGTGTCCGATCCCATCGCCGCCAGCGCCGAGCCGGCCGCGACCGCCGCCGCCGACCCGCCCGAGCTGCCGCCTGGAATTCTCGCAGGGTCCCACGGGTTGCGTGCGGGCGGGCTGACCACGCCGGCCGCAAACTCTTGAGTCACGGTTTTGCCGAGCACAATCGCCCCGGCCTCGCGGAGCAACCCGACAGATCGCGCGTCCTGAGCGGCGGCGGGCACGTCCGCACGGGCGCGCGAGCCGCAGCGCGTCGGCACCCCCGCCACGTCGTAGATATCCTTGATCCCGAGCGGAATCCCGTGCAGCGGACCGCGCCAGTTCCCGGATCGGATTTCGTCTTCCACCCGTCGCGCGGCTTTCAACGCCCCGTCGGCCATGACCGCCACGTAGGCGTGGATGGCGGGCTCGGTTGCCTCGATTCGCCGCAACACCGATTCCGTCAACTCGACGGGTGAAACGTCGCCCGACCGGAGGGCGTCTCCAGCCTCCCGCAGCGAAAGACCCCACGGTTGGGTTGCCCGCGATTCGGCGATCATGACTGCCTCTCCGGCCAGCTCGCGTCGAACCCCATCGCCGGTTCGACCTCCTCGAGATCAACCGCGTCGAGTTCCCGCGCCCGTGCCAGCAGCGTGCGCAGCGTGTCCGCCACCGCGGGCAACCGCTCGGCGTCGATTGGGATACCGGCCAACCGCGCCAGCGTGGCCACCGATTCGTCCGACAGCTCCCCGCCGTCGCCGCTCGTTTGTTCGTGCATCGATCCTCCTCTTCCTCGGCCGAATGATACCGAACGGACCCAGCGGTGGCGTCCGCCCGCTCCGGTACACTTGGCATACCTGCCGCATGAGGGCCAACGCGAGGAGCGGTATGCCACGACGAACGATGATTCCGACGACGCCAGACGACTTGACGCCAACCTGGCTGGAGCACGCGCTCCGCGAATCGGGAGCATTGCCGGCCGGCACGGTCTCCGGATTGCACTGGCACGTCATCGGGCAGGAGTTCGGTTTCACCGGCGTCGTCGTCCGGCTACATCCGACCTACGCCGATCTGCCGCCAGACGCCGCCGCGCCCGCCTCGATCATCGCCAAGTTCCCAACCGCCGAACCCGCCGCCCCTTCGGTCTACCTCACGACTCGAACGCGCGACGCGGCCACTGCCCGCCGCCACTACGAACGGAGCGCCCGCGAATTGCGGTTCTATCGAGAAATTGCACCGCACAGTCCGGTTCCCATCCCGCGCCTTCTTGGTGGAGTCGACGACGACGAATCAGGTCAGATCGTCTTCCTCCTACAAGACTTCCCCGATGCGACCTCAGGAGATGTCCTCCGCGGCTGCTCGGCCGCCGAGGCATCGTTAATCCTCGCCGCCATCGCGCCCTTTCACGCCCGGTGGTGGGGAACAGATGCCTTTCTCTGGCTGCCGCAATGGGGCGGCGACCGCCAGGCCCGGCAAGAGCGCCTGGCAGGGCAGATCGACCCCTTCCTGGAACGATTCGGTCACCAACTGCCAGCGGATGTTCGCCACATGGTCGTTCACCTGGGATCGCACTACGCCGGCGTACTGGCCGCGCTGCACCAAGCGCCGGCCACGATCCGGCACGCCGATCTGCACCTGGACAACGTCCTCTTCCAGCGCCCGGAGGCGGAGCCATCGATCGTGATCCTCGACTGGCAGAGCGTGTGCCGTGGCCCGGCCGCGGTCGACGTTGCCTACGTCCTTTTCGGTTCCCTGGACATTGACGTTCGCCGCGCGCGCGAGGCAGAGTTGCTCCGCCACTACCACGCCCTGCTGATCGAGCACGGCGTGACCGGCTATTCCATCGACGAACTCCACGACGACTGCCGCCGCGCCCTCCTCCAGCAGTTGGCCGGCACGGTCGGTTGGCTGGCCAATGCCGACGTTGATCTGTTCACGGGTCGCGAACGCGCGCTCGTCGAGGCCGCAATCGGCGACGGCCGCCTCGTCTCCGCCCTCCTTGACCACGACGTGGCGTCCCTGCTGGCGGCATAACTGCACCTCAGTGCGTCGTCACATCACGGCCACGGGCGAGCGCGACCAGACCCCAGAGCGACACGATGCTCCACACGCCTTCCAGCAGCAGGAATCCCCACTGCCGTTCGAAGTAGGCGAGGATCGCCAGCAGGGCGGAACCAACGAAGTTCAACACCAAATACGTCGTGCTCCGCTGATCCAACACGTGAAACTGCGCCGCCGCGAACCCGGCCAGGAGCATGAGCGCCCCGATGACCTGGAGTACCTGTTCCACATCCAAAACATGCCCCCTGCAATCGATGTTGGCATCCGATCGAAATGCCCCAGACGACGATTGCCCCCAGTTGAGCGGCACCCCCTCCCTTGTCATGCCGCGTCCTCGTCCGTTGTGCCGCACTCCCTCCCTTGTCAACCCGAGCAACGTCGAGGGATCTGCCTCTCATGAGAGACGTCCCTCAGCAGAGCCAGATCCTTCGACGGACTCCGAAGCTCAGTAGTCCGTCAAGGGCCATCCGTCATGCTGACCGCAGGGAAGCATCCCCCGGCGAAGCCGCGTCGTCCCGCAGCCTCCGTGCCTGATGACCGACGGTGCGCTGCGCGCGGGGATGCTTCGCTGCCTCAGCATGACGGCGGCAACCAGGCGCTATCGCCTTGACGGACGACTCAGAATGACGGTGGGTGGAGTGCTCAGGATGACGAAGGAGAATTGGCCCTCCGGCGCCAATGCGAACGGTCCCTAGAGATGCCGCAGGAACGCGTCGGGGTCGTTCAAGAACTGACGCGTAACCGTCACGTGCTCGACCTCCTGATACGGCACTTCCCTGATCGCGCCGCCGTCGAAGGAGAGAATCGTTGCACCGGGGAAGGACATCAGAATCGGCGAGTGCGTAGCGATCACAAACTGCGCGCCCTCTTCGGCAACCATCGTCTTCATCATCGCGATCAGGCTCAGTTGCCGCGTCGGTGACAGCGGCGCTTCGGGCTCGTCGAGCAAGTAGAGACCGTCCGGCACAAATCGCGAACGGAAGAGGGTTAGGAAACCTTCGCCATGTGACCGCGCATCCAACCCATCCCCGTACCGTTCACGAATGCCCCCGAGTTCCCGCGCGTACCCTTGGAGGGCGAACCCCCGCGCCCGGTCAGAGAGCGTCGCATCTACTTGGATCGCCCGAGCTTCGGCTTCCAACTCAGCCCGCACCTGCTCCATTCGCTGGGCGTAGCCGAAGAAATCCTCCGCCCGCATGTAAAAGCCGCGCCGCGTCTTGCGCGTCCACGAGAGCCGCAGCCAGCGGGCCAGTGCCTGACCGGCGCGCAGCGTCGGGTCACGCTCGACGTCCGCCGTCCCGACCGCGATCGAGCGCGCGGCGCAGGCAATCCCTTCCAGAAAGGTCGACTTCCCTGAGCCGTTCTCTCCCACCAGGAACGTCACCTCGGAACGTAGCTCGAGGCGGCAACCCGACAGCGCTCCGATTGCAGGCACGCTGAATGGAAACTCCAACGAGCGCCCGTCCGGCAGGTCACGCAGCTCGATCGACGCCAGATGGATCATCCCGTTCCTCGATCTCGTGAATCGTCAACCAGTCAGGCATTGTACGCTGAGTCGTTCACCGCCTCATTCGATTTGGCGTGTATCTTGGGGGTATCGCATGCGCATCGGGCTGATTGCTGACATACACGGAAACCTTGTGGCCCTGGACGCGGTCATCGCCGAGCTGGAGCGTGATCGCATCGACCAGATCGTCTGCCTGGGCGACGTCGCCGCCCTTGGCCCGCGGCCCGCTGAAGTCATTGCCCACCTGCGTGCGCTGAATGTTCGCTGCGTTTTGGGCAACACCGATGCCTGGCTGGTTCCAGATTCGCCCGTCCGAGCCGTCGAGCCGACAACCGTGGCCGTCCGGGACCTCACGCGGTGGTGTGCCGAACGGCTCTCAACTACAGACGTCGAGTATCTTCGGCAACTCCCCTTGACAATGGAGCTGACGCTCGGTGGCACGAGCCGGCTGATCTGCTTCCATGGCTCTCCTCGATCCGTCGACGACGTGATTGCCGCGTCCACGCCTCCGGACGCGCTTGAGTCGATGCGCGTCGGCGGCCAGGCGGCGCTGTACGCCAGCGGCCACACCCACATCCAACTGTTTCGTCGCCACCAACAGGCGCGTCTGATCAATCCGGGCAGCGTCGGACTGGCCGGAGTCGGCCCCGGTGGCCCAGAGTTGCCGGTCAATCAAGACGTGGATTGGGCGGAATACGCGGTGATCGACGCATCCCCGGACCGAGTCACCCTTGACTTGCGTCGTGTTCAAATAGACGTCAAACGCGTTCTAGAGGACGGCAGCGCCAACGGCATGCCCCACATTGACTGGTGGGCGGACAGATGGCGTCGCGAAGAGCGGTCGCTCAGATGACACCCGCGCCGCGCAGTTCTGCAATGCGCGTTGCGGAGTAGCCGAGGCACTCCGCCAGGATCGCATCGGTGTCGGCCCCCAGACCCGGTGCGGGCCGGTAATCTGCCGCGGCCCCGGCAAAATGAATCGGATTGCCGGTGACCCGAACGTCGCCGAACGTCGGATGCTTGACGGTGGCGACCATGCCGCGGGTGGCGACCTGCTCGTCCGCCAGCGCCTCCTCGACGGTATTGACCGGAGCGCACGGCACCGCCCCGCGCAGGCGTTGGAGCCAGTCGGCCGTCGTCCTCGTCCGAAACCGCGCGTCGAGCAGGCGTGCCAGGGCTTCCCGGTGTTGGAGACGGTCGCCGAAGGTCGTGAACCGGGGATCGTCGGCGATCTCCGGCGCGTCTAGTAATCGCACCAGCGCCTGCCAGAACTTCTCCTTGGCGCACATGACGACCATGTGCCCATCCCGCGTCGCAAACACCTGCGATGGGTAGAGCGTCGGGTGGGATGAGCCGGGCAGGCGGCGTGGGCGATAGTCGCTGTTCAGCGTCCAGGCCGCCAGGTAGTTCAGCATGCTGACCGCGGTATCGAGCAAACTGACGTCGACGTCGCTTCCCTCACCGGTGCGTTGGGCGGCATGCATCCCGGTCACCAGGCCCAGCGCGGCCGCGAGACCGCCGGCAAAGTCGACCACGGAGACGCCCGCGCGCGTTGGCGGCGCGTCCGGTTCCCCGGTGAGGCTCATAAAACCGGCGTACGCTTGAATCAAGTAGTCATAACCCGGCTCAGCCCGCCGCGGACCGGTCATGCCGAAGCCGCTCAAAGAACAACAGACGATTCGCGGATTGACCGCCTTGAGTTGCTTGTACAGCAACCCGAGCCGTTCCGGTTGGTCCCCGCGCAAGTTCGAAAAGACGCCATCGGCGACGCGTGCGAGATCGCGGAAAACCTCGCGCCCCGCGGTGGTCCGCAGGTTCAAGGTGAGGCTCCGATTGTTGCGATTGAGCGACTGAAAGTAGAGGCTGTCGCCATCCTCGGCGTCGGGTGGCACATGGCGTCCGACGTCGCCGCCGTGCGCCGGATCCTCGATCTTGATGATCTCCGCGCCGAGATCCGCCAGGAGCATCATCCCGTACGGTCCCGCGCCGAACTGAGAGATGGCAAGAATGCGGGTGTCCGCGAGTGGCAGCATCAAACACGCTCGTCCGGCGACCAGAACGAAACGTCATGGCCGCGCTTTGGCGCCAATACCCGGCGCCGAAAGCTGAGCACCAGGTCTCCCTGCTGATTGTAGACACGCGTTTCGACGCGCACGATACCACGGTCCGGCTTGCTCGCCGATTCGCGCGTCTCCAGCACCGTCGTCTCCGCGTAGATCGTGTCGCCCAGATAAACCGGCGCCAGGTGCTTGATCTCTTCGTACTCCAAGTTCGCGATCGCCTTTCCCGAGATGTCGGGCACGCTCAGTCCAACCGCGACGCTGAAGACCAGCGTGCCGACCACCACTCGCTGCCCGTGTTGGCTCCTGGCCGCGTAGTGCGCGTCGAGATGGAGGGGGTGATGATTCATCGTCAACAGGGAAAAGAGGTGGTTGTCCGACTCGGTTAGCGTCCGGCCCGGCTCATGTCGATACACATCTCCCGTGGAGAACTCTTCAAAGGTCCGCCCAAACTGCACGCCCATCTCCTTGCAATCTCTTTCCATCCACCAACCAAACCGTGTCTACAGTTGTCGCAAACTGGGATCGAGCGCGTCGCGCAGAGCGTCGCCAAGCAGATTGAACCCGAGAACGGTCAGGGCAATCGCCAACCCCGGAAAGATCGCGACCCAGGGCGCCGTCTCCATGTACTTCCGGCCGGAGCCGAGCATCGTTCCCCACGAAGGATCGGGCGGTTGCGTACCGAGGCCGAGAAATGAAAGCGTTGCCTCCGCCAGGATTGCCGTCGAGAGCGCCAGCGTCGCTTGCACGATGATCGGCGCCATCACATTGGGCAGCACGTACCGGATCATCAGTCGCGCCGATCCAGCGCCGATCGCCCGCCCGGCTTCGACATATTGCTGCTGCATGACGACGAGCGTTGGTCCGCGCACGATCCGCGCGAAGTTCGGCGCGTAGACGATGCCGATGGCGATCATGGCGGTGACCAGGCTCGGTCCGAGCACGCCCGAGATGGCAATAATCAGGATGACGGCGGGAAACGCAAGCATGATGTCGACCACTCGCTGGACTAGGCTGTCGACCATGCCAAGGAAGAACCCGGAGATGACGCCGAGCACGCTTCCTGCCACGAGCGCGATACCGACCGAGATCGCTCCCACCTGGAGCGAGACGCGCGCGCCGTACAGGATGCGGCTGAGGATGTCGCGCCCAAATTCGTCGGTGCCGAGCCAATAGGTGCTGCCGGGCGCCAGCAGGCGGTCGGCCGGTTGCGCCGTTGGGTCGAACGGCGCCACAAGGTGCGCCAGCATGGCGGTCACGCTCAGCAAGACGATCAGCGCCGCCCCTGCCACGCCCAGCGGCCTGCTTAGGACATGGCCGATCGGTGCTCGCCACCACAATTGCGTCTCGCGTGCCAGCCGGTGTTCGACTTCGGTGGTCGCCTCGCGCCGCATGGTCATCGCCATCACACCATCACCGCCTAGGAGTACCGGATGCGCGGATCGCTCGCGGCGTAGAGCACGTCGACCAGAATGTTGATGAGCACAAATGACAATGCCACGAAGAGCACGCCTCCTTGCACGACCGGGTAGTCCCGCTGATTGATCCCGTTCAAAATCAGCCAGCCGATGCCCGGCAGGCCGAAGATCTGCTCGATCACCACGGTCCCGCCAAGTAAATGACCGAGCTGCAGTCCGATCACGGTAATGATCGGAATCAGCGCGTTCCTGAACCCGTGGCGGTAGATCACGACACGTTCCCGCAGACCCTTGGCCCGGGCCGTCCGCACGTAGTCCTGGCCGAGCACTTCGAGCATCGCCGACCTCGTCATCCGCATCACGACGGCGATCAGCGCCCCGCTGAGGGAGAGCACCGGCAACAGCATTTGCTCCAGATTTGCAACTGGATCCTCGAACGGACTCATCCACAGCAACGACGGGTACCACTGGAATTGCAGCGACGCGACCAGTAACAAGAGCAGCGCCAACCAAAAGGACGGCAGGGATAGACCCAACAAACCGACAACTTGGGCAACCCAGGCGATGACGCCGTTGCGCCGTACCGCCGCCAGGATTCCGAGTGGTACGGCGATCGCGGTCGAAAAGAGGATCGAGAGCAGCGCCAACTCGACGGTCACACCGACGCGTTGGACGATCAGGGTCAGCACCGGTTCCGACGACCGAAAGGACGATCCGAGGTCGAGCCGGATCAGTGCTCCGAGCCATTCCAGATATTGCCGATGGAGTGGCCGGTCGAGTCCCAGCAGTCGGACAAGCGTTTCGCGTTGCTCCGGCGTGAACGAGCCCTCGGCGCCCATCAGACCGTCGACGACATCTCCCGGCAGGAAGCGCATCAGCGCGAAGACCAGCACGGAAATGCCGAAGATTGTCGGAACGAGGAGGATCAGCCTCCGCAGGATGTAACGTCCCACGCGTTCACCTTGTGTGCGATGCCCTCACGGCCGCCGCGCGCGGACGTCACACCCCCATGGCGGTTGCCGGTCCAAACGGCGTCGCGCCGCCGTAGAGCAGACCGGTCTCGCGGTCGATCAGGATGCCGTTGGGACGTGCCAAGACAGACTGCGCGGCTGTTTCCTCGCGCACCACCAACTCGTGGCCTCGACGGCGCAGGCCCGCAAACGCGGCGGCCGAGAATCGCGAGTCGATCTCGACGATCGGCCCTTCGGCATGTACCCGCGGCGAGCTAATGGCCTCTTGGGGCCGCATCTCGTGGTCGAGCATGTTGAGCAGCACCTGGAAAATGGCGGAGATCACGCGCCGCCCCCCTGGCGCGCCGAGCGCGGCGAGTGGCTCTCCCTCCCGCAGCACCAAGGTGGGCGTACCGGCCGTCATGATTCGCTTGCCAGGTCCGACGCTCACGATCGACCCCGGCTCCGGATCGAACCACATCACGCCGTTGTTGAGCAGCACGCCGGTGTCCCTGGCCACGACCGCCGAGCCGAAATGGGCGCCGAGTGTCGACGTGCAGGAGACCATGTTGTGGTCGCCGTCGATCACGTTGAAGTGCGTTGTCAAGCCGTCTCCAGTGACCGCGATGCGGCCGTCCATCGCCGCGGCGGCCATGCTCTC
>JBOGUE010000412.1:0-5323 GCA_050695955.1 Thermomicrobiales bacterium
GTACAAGATCGGTTCCGCACCGCTGCTTTTGGGGGCGGCTGATGTCATTACGATTTTGACCTGACGACGGATCACCGCCCGTCCGCGTTGCACCCGTCAGCGCGTAGTCGAAGCAACACACGGCCGGTACCGCCGTGCTGGCCCGTCGTTCCCATTCACCTTGACACGAACGTCTATTGGTGGTAAGTGGTTATTCAGAGTCTGCTGTCGGTGGAACGATTCGACAGTGAGGCTGCTTGCGGTTGTTTTATTCCAAGGTGGAAGAACGAGGGCCTTGGCCAGAAGTGGGCGCCGCGTTTGGAGGCGCTCCCCGCAAGCGGACCGCCGATCGCATGAATCGTTTCGAGATACGGCGAGGCTCGGAGGGTAGTAGCCATGCGAGTAAATCGCGTCCTCTGGGGAGTGTGGCAGGTTGACAGGTCACGCCCCGCTGTCCGCGGGGCGGTTATGAACGCCCGATCCTCCTGAGGCGAGACCAAACCCGCGCCGTCAGATTGCGACAAACAGGACGACGGTCGCGAACCGCCACCGAGCGTGTAGCCGGTGAGGAACGACGGGCGACGTAAACCGGACTCCACACCCAAGACTTTATGGAATGGGCCGCGTCGAAATCGACGCGGCCCGTGCTTTTATGCGTTCGACGTGGCCCCCTATCCCCCCACCCCCCCAACCCCCGACGCCGAGGGAAAGGGGGAGCCGCCGTCGCCACGGGCGAGCGTGCTCCCCTCCCTCGCGTTTCGGGCCGGGTACCCGCTGGGTGGCGGCTGGGGGTGAGGGCCGCTGACGGCTAACGGCTGATAGCTAATAGCTGATAGCTGGTAGCTCGTTACGCCGTGCAGACCACGCTCGGTCCGGAGACGGAGCGCAGGTTGGTCAGGCTGCGGTCAACCGGGCCGCCACCGCCGGGGTAGGTGACTTCGGCGCCGGCGCCGCCGATGAAGCCGAGTTCGGTCAGCGCTTGGGCTGCCTCTTCCACCGTGCCGAAGAGGGCCGGCGCAAAGCCGATGTTGTTCGCCGGGCCGACGCCGAGCGCGTAGTTGGCGAGCACCCGGTGCTCACCCTCGACGGCAGCGACCGACAGCGCGGTCTTCACCAACTCCGGCTGCTCCAGCGCGGTGAAGGCCCGCGCCGCCGCGATGTAAGCGGCGATAAACGCCGTCTCCAACTGCACCGCGGTGGTAAAGAGCAACTCGTAACTGGTCAGCAGCGCCGGATCGGGCACCGTGAAGGTCTGGGTCAGCGGCTCCGCGCCCGCTTCGAGCAGATACTCCAGGTGGTAGTACTCGGCGGTGCGGGCGGCGTCGACGATAGTGATCACCGCCTCCGGCACTTCCTGGTCATACCCACCCTGCTCGGCGCTCTCGACCGCGTGGCCGTAGAGGGTCACCGCCAGCGACTCAGCCGTCGCCGCAATGTTGATGATGCTCTGTAGGTCCGGCGCTTCCTGCGCCAGCGAGTGAATCAGGCGGGCCTGGCCGATCGTCATGCCGAGCCCGACCACGCCGGCGCTCTTGAAGACCGTGCGCCGTGAGAACCGAGACGACGCGGCGGTTTGCAAAACCGTCATTTGTCTTTCCTCCTTTATCAATGGGTCGTTTCGTGCCTGTCGTCCCGACTAGGGCTGGGTATTCTCGATGAGGCTCAGGTCGACTTCGCCGGGGCCGGGGAAGGTCAATACCGCACCGGAGCCGCCGATCCAGCCGAGGTCAGTCAGCGCTTGCGCCGCTCCACCCACGCTGGTGAACATCCCCTTGTGGAAGGCGACGTTGTTCGGCGTTTCGTCGTACAACCCGGCCAGCAGACCGTAGAAGCGCATGTGCGCCCGGTGCTCGCCCTCGACCGCCGCGGTTTGCAGCGCGTAGGCGACCAGATCCGGCTCGCCCAAGGTGGCGAAGGTTTGCGCCGCTGCCATGTAGGCGGCGATGAAGGCCTCTTCGAGCCCGACCACGGTCGTAATCAGGGTTCCCACGTCGGTGACTATCGCCTCGTCCGGGAGAGTGAACTCCAACGTCAGAGCTTCCGCACCGGCGCCGGCCAGGAAGTCATAGTGCGTCTGCTCCGCGGCGCGCGCCGCGGCGACCACCTGTTGCTGTTCCTCGTTGAGGTCGAGATTGCCGTCGAGCGCGCTCTGCAGCACGCCGCCCATCGCCGTGACGGCGAGTGCCTCGGCTGTCGCCGCGATGTTGATGATGTCCTGAACCGACTCGCACGCGCCGCTCTGGGCCCGCGCGAGGTGGGCCAGTCTCGCCTGCACTGATCCGCTCATACCCGCTCGCTCCTCTTCAGGGCGCACGACTACCAACAGTCGTGTCGCACCGACTCGACCGAAATTTCTGCGACTCTTGCCCGGCTTGTCCGGTGAAGGAAAACGGTGTGCGCGCATCCCGCTTCCGCCCCACGCCGACACGGGCTTGTTGCCGCGACATCAAGTAGAACGAAACCACGTCCGTTTTGGATCACTGTTCGGAATTGAACAGGTCGATCCACTAAGTAAAGAGGGCCTTTGCCCTTCGCGCGATACATCCCGTGGTACCCTGCGGCGTCGGGTCCTCGCCTTGACTCGATGCCCGCCTGGCGACACGCGCGCGCACGACGGATGACCGACCGATGTGGCAGACCTATTTACAACCAACAACCATCGCCGAGACGCGAGCGCTCCTGGCCGAATTTGGATCAAGGGCACGCATCGTGGCCGGTGGCACCGACGTCATCGTCGAGTTGTCGCGCGGGGTACGGCCAACCGAGACCCTGATCGACGTCACCGCGATCCCAGGCCTGAAGTACGTGCGCGAGGAGGACGGCGTCGTCCGGCTCGGCGCCCTGGCGACCCACAACGACGTGGTCGCCTCGTCGATCTGCATCGAGCGGGCGCTGCCACTGGCGCAAGCGTGCTGGGAAGTCGGGGCGCCGCAACTGAGGACGCGGGCGACCGTCGCCGGCAACCTTGTCACCGCCTCCCCGGCCAACGACACGATCACGCCCTTGATGGCACTCGAGGCCGAGATGATTCTCGTGAGCGTCCGGGGCGAGCGCGTCGTCGCCCTGCGAGACTTTTACCTTGGCGTACGCCGCACCCTCTTACAGTCCGACGAACTGGTCCGGGAGATTCGATTTCCTGCCTTGCGCGACGACCAGCGCGGGCTCTTCCTGAAGCTCGGACTGCGCCGGGCGCAGGCCATATCGGTCATCGACCTGGCGTTCGTGCTGACGTTCGACGCTGAGACGGTGACCGAGGCGCGGATCGCGCTCGGCTCCGTCGCGCCCACCATCATCCGGGCAACCGACGCCGAGTTGTTCCTCGTCGACAAGCGATTGGACGCGGAGACGTGCCGGATCGCCAGCGAGTTGATCCGGGACGCGGCGTCGCCGATCGACGATGTCCGCGGCTCGGCCAGCTACCGGCAGAAGACGCTGGTCAATCTCGCGGCGCATGGGCTGGAGCGATTGGCAACAGGCCGAGAGCGCGACGGTTGGCCGTCGCGGCAGGTGTTGTTGGAAACCCCCAAGAGCGTGGCGCTCGACCGCACGCCGTTCGCGGAGACGATCGCGACGACGATCAATGGCCGCTCGGTCGAACTCGCGAACGCAACGACCAAGACGCTCCTCGATGCGCTGCGGGAGGACGCGGGACTCACCGGCTCCAAGGAAGGCTGCGCTGAGGGCGAGTGCGGCGCCTGCACCGTCTGGCTCAACGGCCAGGCGGTCATGTCCTGTCTCGTCCCGGCCCCCCAGGCCCACAACGGTGAGATCGTGACAATCGAAGGTTTGGCGGGGACGAGGGGCGAGGGGGCCTCGCCTCTCCACCCCTTGCAGCAAGCGTTCATCGACCATGCGGCGGTGCAGTGCGGCTACTGCATCCCAGGGATGATCATGGCGGGCGCGATGCTCCTGGAGGAGCACGAAGCGCCCGGCGAGGGTGAGGTTCAGGTCGCGCTGAGCGGTAACATCTGCCGGTGCACGGGGTATCGGAAGATTCTGGACGCGGTGCTGGCAGCCAGTTCTTCACTGGCAATGCGATGACAGCAACACTGATCGGCGCAGCCCTTCCCCGCCACGACGCGCTGGGGAAAGTCACCGGGGAGACGCGGTATCCGGGCGACTTGATTCAGCCGGGGATGCTGCACCTGAAGGTCGTCTACGCGGGCCGACCGCACGCGCGCATTTTGAGCATCGACTCGAAATCGGCGCGAGACCATCCGGGCGTCGTTTCGGTGATGACCGCCGACGACGTGCCCTATAACGCCTTTGGGTTGATCGATCACGACCAGCCGGTGCTCTGCGGCGACAAGGTCGGGTTCGAGGGGGACAAGGTCGCGTTGGTTGTTGCCGAAAGCGCCGAGGCGGCGGCGGCGGGAGCGCGGCTGGTTTCGGTGACCTACGAAGAGCTACCGGCCGTTACCGATCCGCGCGCGGCGATGGCGCTCGACGCGCCCTTGGTCCACGAGGGCCGGGAGAGCAACATTCTCCTCCATCGGCCGATCCGCAAAGGGGACGTCGAGTCGGGATTTGCCGAGGCGGACGTCGTCCTCGACGGCGAGTTCTCGACGTCGTGGCAGGAACACGCCTACCTCCAACCGGAGGCGGGGATCGCCTTCATCGACGACCGCGCGCGAGTCGTCGTCGAGTCGGCTGGGCAATGGCTGCACGAGGATCGGAGGCAGATCGCGGCGATACTGCGACTGCCGGAGGAGCAGGTTGTCGTCCGCTACGCCGCCATCGGCGGGGCGTTCGGCGGGCGGGAAGACCTCTCGCTGCAACACCTTTTGGCCCTCGCCGCCTGGAAGCTGCGCCGGCCCGTGGAGATGGTCTGGAGCCGCGAGGAGTCGATCGTCGCCCATCACAAGCGACACCCGATGACGATCCGCTGCCAGTGGGGAGCACGCAACGACGGCACGATCACCGCCGTCGAAGCCGAGGTGGTCGCCGACGGCGGGGCATACGCCTCGACCAGCGTCGAGGTGACGAAGGTCGCCACCGTTTTCGCCTCCGGCTGCTACGACGTGGCGAACATCGCGGTCGACGGCTACGCCGTCTACACCAACAACGTTCCTTCGGGCGCCTTCCGCGGCTTCGGCGCCCCCCAAAGCCAATTCGCCGCCGAGATCATGGTGACTCGTCTCGCCCACGCCCTCGGCATCGACCCGATCGAGCTGCGCCGCCACAACCTCTACCGCGAAGGCAGCCTCGAACCGACGCAACACCCGCTGCCACCCGGCGTCAGCGCGCTGCCGGTGCTGGAGGCGTGCGTGGAGGAGGCGGGGAAGCGGTTCGAACAGCCCTCACCCCCCAGCCCCCTCTCCCGATCCGCGGGAGAGGGGGAGCC
>JBOGUE010000413.1:0-1975 GCA_050695955.1 Thermomicrobiales bacterium
TCACCCCCTCGACGTGGCGGTCCCGGAACTCCTCCAAGACCGGGCGCCAGACGGTCTGGAGGAAGCCGTGGAGCCGCTGCGGCGCGATGTGCTGGCGGCTAAAGGGGACGAGTCCATCGAAGTTCGCGAAGTCGACGTCGACGCTGCCGGCCGGGATCTGGGGGAAGCCGTGTTCCTCCATCGTCTGGAAAGCCCGCAGGCGGGTCAGGCGATCCGCTTCCCTGGCGCTGTCATCCGTCGCCTCGAGGCTGAAGTCGGCGTTGTAGTACCAGTTGCTCTGCATCACCGAGCGCGGCATCCGCTGGACGAAGGCCTCAGGGTGATTCCACAGGTAGTCCGACCAGATCCAGGCCTGGGCGCCGCCTTGCTCAACCAGATCGACCAAGAAATAGAAGTCGCGCCACCAGAGGTCGTGCTGCCGGATCACGACGTAGTCGTACCAGCGCTGGTGAATCAGGATCTCCTCGTCGTAGCCGAGGTGGAAGAAACGCGGCCGGTCGAAGATCTCCAGCACCTCGGCGATCAGGTCCCGGCAAACCTGATAGTAGGTCTCGGTCGAAACCATGCGGGCGTAGGGGCCAAGCCAGTCGTCGTGCGCGGCCGAGAAGTTCAGCTTGGGGATCGGCTCGATGCCGAGATCGCGCAGCCGCGCGACTTCGGCCCGCAGCTTGTCGACCGACCAGGAGCCGTTGACCGCCAGTTCCGGATGCGACTGGTAGCGGACCCCTTCGCCCAGTCCGAGGACCACCATATTGACGCCGCCGGCGACCATTTGGTCGACGAGATCGTGCCAGAGGCTCCGGTCGAAGCGCAGGTAGTCGCGGCTGCTGAGGTGACGATTGCCCGCCCGCTTCCAGACGTCCGGGCAGTCGCGGTCGGCGTAGGTGTTGTAGCCGAGATGGAAAAAGCACGCCCAGATGGGCGGGTGTCCCGCGCTCGTCTCGCTCATCCGCCTCCCTCACGACTGCAAGCCGTTCGGAGAGCAATCACGGACTCTCCGTGACGCGCCATGCGTCCGGCCACTCGCCTGGGCCTGGGCCTGGGTCTGGATCGAACTGGCGACAAGCGATTGCTGGTGAGCCCACGCGGCACTCGCCGCGGACCGACGTCAAAAATCGTGGAACGTTGGTCCACGATATCAGCGTGGGTGCGGCCTGTCAAGGGCAGCACGTAGACAACGCGCGGCAATTTGCCGTTACGTCAATCGAGAATGAGAGCGTTGGGAAGTGAATTGGATGGGGTTGGTGGGGCCTTCGCTCATGACGAGATCGGAGCCGATCTGAACGTGTTGCCAACGTTTCGGGGCGAACGGATAGAGGCGCACCATTCCGTGCGCGCCAGGAGCAATCTCAGGCGAATCAACCACTTCCAGCGAAGCGCTGGCATAGATGCGATCGTGCGCGCCTGGCAGCCACCAATTTGGACGATATCCGGTTCGAATGGCAGTCTTGCGGCCGCCGCGTTCTGACGGCACGAGTAGGAACTCTGCGTCGATGGAGCCAAGCTCTTCTGGATCGCGTCTCATTGTCCCGCCTCCGCCTCTTCAGGCGCGACTCTATTCAATCACGTGCTACCGATGATGCAGATAGGGATCGAGCGCGTCCCGCAGGCCGTCGCCGATGAAATTGATCGAGAGGACAGCGAGGGCGATCATCGCGCCGGGCGGCAGCCAGAGCCAGGGCATGTCTTCCAGGATGGTCAGCGACTGGGCTTCGTTCAGCATATTGCCCCACGAAGGGGTTGGCGGCTGGACGCCGAGGCCGAGGAAGCTGAGACCGGCCTCGATCAGGATCGCATAGGCGATGCCGAACGTGGCGGCGACGATGACCGGCGCCATTGCATTGGGCAGCAAATGGCGGAAGATGAGGCTGGCGGGCGGGCTGCCGATGGAACGCGCGGCCAGGATGAACTCCCGTTCTCGGAGAGATAGCAGTTCACCGCGCAAAAGGCGGGCGATCGGCGGCCAACCGAGGAG
>JBOGUE010000414.1:0-10104 GCA_050695955.1 Thermomicrobiales bacterium
TGGGGCGGCATCAGCGGCGTCGGCCAGCGTCTCTTCGCGGCGACGACGGAGCTGGCAAAGGTCGACGACTCGACGATCGAGTTCCGACTCTCCCAGCCATACGGTACGATCCTGGTCGCCTTGGCGCACAACACCCAGGCCGCGACGATCCATCCCAAGTCGGTGCTCGACGAGGCCGGCGATCAACCCCTGACCGAGTTTGTCGGCACCGGTCCGTACCGGCTGGCAGAGTGGCAGCCGGACGCCTTCATCCGCATGGAACGTTTCGAGGAGTACGCGTCGCTGGAGAGCCCGGTGAACGGGTATGGCGGGGCGAAGTACCAGTATGCCGACGTGATCGAGTTCATCCCCGTGCCGGACGAGGCATCGCGGATTGCGGGGCTACAGGCGGGTGACTATCACTACGCGATGCAGATCGCCAACGATCAATACCCGGTGTTGCAGGACTCATCTGGCCTCATCGCCGAGATTCAGCCTCCAACCGAGTGGGACGTGTTCTTCCTCAACTGGCAGTCGCCGATGATGTCGAACCTGGCGATGCGGCAGGCTTTTCAGGCGGCGCTAGACCATCAGGCGATCCTCTTGTCAGCGCGGGGCAGTGATGAATTCATTCGGCTCGATCCGGGCCTCATGCTGAAGGAAGGACCCTGGTACACCGACGCCGGCATCGAGCACTACAACGTGAACGATCCGGATCTGGCGAAGCAGAAATTGCAGGAAGCGGGTTACGATGGGACGCCCCTACGGTTCATGTCCACCCAGGAGTACGGGTATATGTACGCCGGCACGGTCGTGGCCGCGCAACAGCTCGAAAACGCCGGCTTCACCATCGATCACCAGGTGATCGACTGGGCGACGCTGCTCGAACGCCGGGCCAAGCCAGAAGAATGGGACGCCTTCGTTACCAGCCACGGATTCGTGCCGGATCCAAGCCAGATCTCCTACGTGGGGCAGATGAACCAGTATCCCGGCTGGTGGAGCAGTGAGGAGAGCCTGGCGCTCGCGGCCGATCTGCTGTCCGAGACGGAGTTCGACGTCCGGTATCCGATCTGGGAGCAGGTGCAGGCGAACGCCTACACGGAGATCCCGGCGATCAAGGTGGGCGACTCCAGCATCTCGACGTACCGCTCCGAGAACGTCGGCGGTTGGACGACGCAGATCGAGCGCGGTGTGCCGTACTGGAATCTGTGGTTGAACGAGTAGGCGACAGGCGACAGGCGACAGGCGACGGGCGACAGGAGCACGTTCGGTCGTTGTTCCTGACGCCTGACGCCTGACGCCTGACGCCCAAGGGCGCGCATGACGGCATACATCCTACGGCGATTGATACTGCTGGTTCCGGTGCTGCTGATTGTCGGGGTCGTGGTCTTTGCGTTGGTGCATCTGACGCCGGGCGATCCGGCGGCGGTAATCCTGGGGCAGAGCGCGACGGGCGAGCAGATCGAGCAGCTTCGGGATCGGCTGGGGTTGAATGAGCCACTGCACGTGCAGTTCGTTGAGTGGTTCTTCGGGGTGCTGCGGCTCGACTTCGGTGATTCGCTCTTCCTCAACATGCCGGTGACCGAAGCGCTCTGGCAGCGGGCGCAACCGACGGCGCTGCTTACCTTGTACGCGCTGTCGATCCAGGTCGCGATCGGGGTACCGGCCGGCGTCGTGGCGGCGGTGCGGCGGAACTCGATCGTCGATCGGGCGCTGATGGTAATGTCGATTAGTGGTGCGGCGGTCCCGACCTTCTTCCTTGGCATTTTGCTGATCTTGGTCTTTGCGGTGCGGTTCCGCTGGCTGCCGAGCGGCGGTTACACGAGCATCACGGAGGACCCAATCGAGCATTTCAAGGGGATAATCCTGCCGGCGTTCGCTTTGGGTTTTTCCTCGGCCGGCTTGCTGGCACGCTTGGTCCGCTCGTCGATGCTCGACGTGATGCGGGAAGACTACGTGCGGACGGCGCTCGCGAAAGGAATGCCGGAGCGGGCGGTGATCGTGCGACACGCGTTGCGGAATGCGTTGATTCCGGCGATCACCGTGATCGGGTACTCGTTGGGCGCGCTGCTCGGCGGGGCGGTGGTGACCGAGACCGTCTTCACGATGCCGGGTATGGGACGGCTGGTGGTGCAGAGCATCAGCCGGCGCGACTACCCAATCATCCAGGGGGCGATCATGCTGATCGCGGCGACGTATGTGCTGGTGAACCTGCTCGTGGACATCCTTTACGTCTACATTGACCCGCGGATCCGCTATGGCGGCGACTGAGACGAGCGCCGGCCGGCTTGCGGTCCGCCGCGGGCGGCAGTCGCCGCTGGCGTCGATCCAACCGGCGTCGCGATGGTACTGGGTGCGGGTGCTCCTGGAGAATCCGGCGGCATTGATTAGCCTGGTTGTCGTTGGGGCGACGGTGTTGGTCGCGCTACTGGCGCCCGTGTTGGCGCCGTACGACCCGACGATCGTCGATCCGGTCGTTCGGCTCCAGAGACCGTCGGGCGAGCGCTGGTTCGGCACCGACGAGTTCGGGCGGGACATTCTGAGCCGGGTGATCTATGGGGCGCGGATATCGCTGTTGATCGGCATCTCGGTCACGTTCGTCTCGGCCGTGCTCGGATCAATCTTGGGGTTGCTGTCCGGGTATTACAACCGGCTCGACACGCCGATCATGCGGACGATGGACGGCTTGATGGCGTTCCCGAGCATCTTGCTGGCGATCGCGATCATGGCGAGTCTGGGGCCGAGCACCTTCAACGTCTTCATCGCGCTGGTGATCGTCTACACGCCGACGATCGCGCGGCTGATGCGCGGCTCAACGCTGGTGCTGCGACAGCAACCGTACGTCGAGTCGGCGCGGGCGATCGGGATGCGGGATCACCTCATCCTGCGGCGATACGTCTTCCCGAACGCGCTTTCGCCCTTGATCGTGCAATGCACGTTCGTGATCGCCTTTGCGATCATCTCAGAGGCGTCGTTGTCGTTCCTGGGGGCTGGCGTGCCGCCGGAGACCGCCACTTGGGGCAACATGCTGCGGGATGGGCAGCGTGTGTTGCAGCGAGCGTGGTGGCTGTCGATGTTCCCCGGCGTCGCGCTGGTGATTACCGTGTTGACGTTGAATTTGCTGGGAGATGGGCTGCGGGACGCGCTCGACCCGCGCGGTCGCCGGCGGTGAGGCAAAGACCGTCATGCCGCGCAGCGCGAGGAATCGTCCCATTCATGTAGTGGCGGCGGGCTTCCTCTCCGCGATCGGAATGACGGGGTGGGGCGATCGGAATGACGGGGTGGGGCGATCGGAATGACGGGGTGAGGTAGGGGAGGAATTGCATCGTGATCGTGATTGACGGGCATCTTGACCTGGCGATGAACGCGCTGCTGTGGAACCGGGATCTGCGGCGTAGCGCCTACGAGATCCGGGGCCAAGAACGGGAGATGACGGAGAAGGGACGCGGCGCGGGGACGATTGGATTTCCGGATATGCGGCGAGGCGAGGTGGCCGTTAGCCTGGCGACCGTGATCGCGCGTGTCAAGTATGAGGGTGGCGCCGGGATCGACTACCGCACCCACGAGATCGCGTACGCGCAGGCGCAGGGGCAACTCGCCTATTACCGCGAGCTTGAGCGCCAGGGTTTGATGCGAATGCTCAGGGATTGGCCGTCGCTTGAGGCGCATTTGGCGGAGTGGCGGGCGAACCGGGAGAGTGCGCCGTTCGGCGTAGTGCTGTGCATGGAAGGGGCCGATCCGATTGTCGAACCGGGGCAGCTTGGTGACTGGTGGGACGATGGGTTGCGGGTGCTGAGCCTGGCCCACTACGGACCAAGCGCCTATGCCTATGGCACCGCCAGTGAGGGGCCGCTGACCGATCACGGACGGGCGCTACTTGACGGCATGGCGCAGTCGAAGATGATCCTCGACGTGACGCACCTCTGCGACGAGAGCTTCTGGGAGGCGGTCGAACGGTTCCCCGGTCCGCTGCTGGCGAGTCATTCGAACAGCAGGGTGCTTGTGCCGGGCGACCGGCAGATGACAGACGACATGATCCAGGTGGTGATCGAGCGCGACGGGGTGATCGGCGCGGCGATGGATGCCTGGATGCTCTATCCCGATTGGATCAAGGGCGAAACGAAGCCGGAGGTGGTCGGACTGGAGGCGTTCGTCGATCAGATCGACCACGTTTGCCAGATCGCCAGCGATGCGCAACACGCGGCGATTGGGACGGACCTGGATGGCGGCTACGGCACTGAGCAGGTGCCGCGCGACCTCGATACGATATTCGACTTGCAGAAGATCCCGGCGATGCTTCGTGACCGTGGATATAGAGAGGAAGACGTTGCGGCGATATTTCATCGGAACTGGATGAGGCTGTTTGAGCGGGTGTGGTCCGAGTAGAGCGTCAAGCAGGGAACCTCCGTTCGCAACAGCAGACGGTCAACCGACATGACCGCGAACGTCGAGTAGGGGCGGACACGGCGATTTGCTCCCAAAACTGGGTGGCGCGCGACGAATGCTCGGCGGCTCGGACACTTACCCTTGGCTTCTCGCGGCGACCTCAAAGTTCTCAAACTTTGTGGATTGGCCCGGCGACTGGTGGGCTGGTAGGAAGCCAGAGCCGACGGCAACGTCGCCGGCTTCTAGCTTCGCGCTGAGGTCGAGCGTGGCAACGTAGCGATCGTTGATGAAGAAGTAGCCAACGTCGCCGATGACGATGAGATGCAGGTCGTTGTGTTCTCCAGCCTGGGTATCGACGCCGGTGAGCGTGCCGCTTTGCCGGCTGACTGGTTGCGCTGGGTCGCCGTCGATGAGGTCGCAGAACCACTCTTTGCCAGACGTGACGATGAGCCGGTATTCGCGGAACTCGCCCGTGCGACGAAATGCGATGCCGTAGTCCCACTCGCTTTCCGCCTCTGATGGGGTGAAGAGTCGAGCCCGCACCATGGGATCGCGCAGGCGCACGCCGGACGCGTGCGTGACTGGACCGTCGGCATCGGATTCGATGGCGAGACGGCCGCTGTCGGGGCCGAACTTGAGCTCCGCGAGTTCCTGTCGCGCGTCGCGAGTGGCGATGGCGTTGCTGGCGTCCTGATCTCGCGCGTTGGTCGGGCGGGGAGGATTGGTGACCTCAGCGTCGTCTTCACTCGTTGGTGCTGACCGTTCCCGCACCGTTTCTCCAGCGGGACGCGTCGAGTCGGCCTCGGGACCGATGAACGGCAGTCCGACAGGGGTCAGGACGCCAAGCGCGAGGACGGCGAGGACGACGACCAGGGCCGATCCCGCCGCGACGGGCTTACGGTAGTTGCGACGAGGGGTTAGCGCCAGGGCGGGAATGCGCGGCCGTTGCCCGGCCGGTGCGACGGTGGGTGATTGGATTGGACGGAAGATGGTGGTGCGAATTGGCGACGAGCGATCGGAAACGGGGCGGCTGGACTGATTGGGTGAGATGACGAGCATGTTCGCGCGGGGATGTTCGGGACAGCGATGGTCCAGATGGTAGTTGCGGTGGCAGGCGGAGCATTCCTGAAACCGCTCGATATCTTCGATCCGTCCCGCGCACGCTGGGCAGATACGCGGCATCGGTCATTACCTAACCGGGCACCAGGCCTCGTCGACCTGCTCGCCGCGCGCATACATGATGCGGATCACGTGTTGGCATGGGACGCCTAATTGACCCAGGGTAAAGCCCTGGCGGAGCTCCGTCGTCACATCGTGGGGCACGAGTCCGACCGAACCACATTGAGTGCAGACGCGACGGCGGAACATGCCGAGGTGAACCGGCGCGATCGGCGCTATGTGCTCGCATGCATTGCAAACGGCGCCGTAGACGATCTCCTTGTCGTGATAGAGTTCGACGATGTCCGCTTGGGTTTGCCGCTGAATGCGGGCCTTGAGTGAAGCGACGTCTTCATCGCGTTGCGAGTCGACGTCGAGCAATGCTCGCTGTGCCCACGTCGCGCCGTGGCCCGGACAGTCGTCCCGTTCAGGCGTGTGCCAGCGAAGGAGCGCCCCGACTTCGCCGTCGAACGACAGGCATGTGCCTCCCCGCGTCGTTTCGCCGTGATGGCGATCGTGGAGCAAGCCGACGCATTCTTGCGCGGCCAAGCCTCCGATCACCGCGGCCGACGTGATCACCATCGGGATCTTGGGGTCGTTCGGATCCAAGCCGATCTTGAGACAGCTAAAGCGCTCGGCCAGCCGGCGATAGGCGTCGAGGCTCCAGCCGCATTCGAGGCAAACGGGCGCCGGCGGGGCCATGACGGAGATGTTGCCGAGCAGACCGTGGACTCCGGTGTCGATGAGCGGCGTCTGGCTCAACCAGCAATAGCGGTTGACCCACATCCGGGCTTCCAGGTTATCGACCGTCAGCACGACGCAGGCGAACTCCTCGTAGGCGCGGCAGCCGACCTCGTGCACGACGTTTCGGTGCCAAGCGACCGCCTCTCGCAGGTCCGGGTTGAGCTCCAACGCGCGGTCGGCGGCGACGGTTGCCTTCGATTGCCCGAGGTCACGGTCGCGGAAGAGGATGCTGCGGCTGAGGTTGACGGTTTCGATGGTATCAACGTCGCAGATCGTGAGGTGGCCGACGCCGAGGAGGACGAGGTTCTTGATGACCTCGTTGCCGGTGGTGCCGGCGCCGATGACAAGGATTCGCGCCGCACTCAGAATCTCTTGGTCGAATCCGGCGAGGCGTCGCTGACGGTCGTAGCGATCCATTGGGCGTTACCGAGAGCGATCTGGCGACGGATCGTCCGAGACCTCGATCCACCAGACGGAACGCCGCTCGATGCGGATGATGCGATGCGGGTTGCGACGAATCCGGTTCGGCCCGAATGGCTGAGGCCCACGCTGACGCACCACGAAGCGCGTGGCCCGCGGCCGGATCTCCGTTTCGGGGAGGATAGCCGGGCGGTCGGTGACGAGCGAGAGATTGACTGCTGGCAGCCGTGCCGGGGCATGGTTGCGATCCCAGGCGAAGAAGCCGATCCAATCGGCCGCAACCGGCAGGCAATCCAGTTTGGCGCGCGTTGAGTCGACGACGATGGCGATCTGATACGGCTCGGCGTAGTAGCGGCCGAACGTCTGCACGTCCTCACCCGATTGGAAGACGCGGAATCCGGGGTGCGAGTGGTAATAGCCGATGAGTAAGAGGCCGGTCTGGGCACAGACCTGATCGACGTCCGCCATGCTCTCGTGCAAAAAGGTGACGTGGGTATGGGTGGAGATGGATTCGGCGCGAATGACCCGTTCGATATAGGTGCCCGCGACACCGGTCTCGGTGTCGATCAGCGGCAGACCAACCGCATAGCCGCCGATCTCGTCCGGAAATCCGTCGGTCGCGTGCCGGTGCATTTCCGAAAGGACCTCTGAGGTGACCAGCACAAAGGGTAGCCCGTTTCGGGGCACCGGCCGCGTGACGCGCGTTGGGCGGAGTTGGTCGCGACGGACGACGGCGCCCAGCTTCATATCACCACCTCAACTCAGCTTCGCCTGATCGGCCCAGAAGCGAAGCCGGGCCAAGTCGATCGGTGGGACGTAGCGCGCGATGTCGCGGGCGTGTCTCTGCCACCAGCGCATGGCAGCGCCATTGGCTGGACTCGTCGTGTTGATGCCGATGAGGCTGGATTGATTGAACTGGAGGTACTCGACGATGCGCACCAACCAGTCGACGAGCATCAGATCGGGCTGCGGCGTATTCGCGGTCCCCCAGCAAATGCCGCCATGCGACCAGACGTGTGGGTGAAACGGCACGTTGCCGACGAAGCGGATGTCCGGAATCCGGCTCCACGGGTATTCGGGCGGAACCGCGAGGGTGATCGTAAAGTCGTTGGCGTCTGCACCCCGCATGAGTCCTGGTTCGCCAATGATGCACTTGATGCCGCGCAAGGTGATGCGGGAGCGTCTGAGATCGAGGCTTTGGCGCTCAAACTCGAGCCGGAGGGGCAAGACGCTGTCCGCGTCCAGCAGCTTCTGCAATCGTGGGATGTGGGCGATCTCGCGTTGGAATCGGACGTCCGCTGTCACGGAAACTCCTCGATGGCCGAGCCTTGGGAATGCAACGAGGATCTAGTAGCGAATGTTGCCCGACCGGCCGCCGGTAGTCTGCTGCGCCAGGGTCAGGGTGTCCCCTTCCTTCACCACTTTGAAGAGGTCGCCTTTGACGAGCTCGCCGTTGAGCAGTATTTGATAGAGGCCGTCTTCGGAGAGGCCGAGTTGCGGTGCGGCCAGCCGCGCCAATTGTTCGGCCGTTTCGCCTTCGATCAACTCGGCTTCAACGGCGGCGGTGCCGCCGGCGCGCTGCACCGTCACGGTTTTAGTCGATGCCATCGTTCCCTCCCGCTGGCGACGGCCGACGGTGGCCGGCACTCCCCAGGTCGCGTGCATAGGTCGCAAATTCGCGCGAAGTCGCGAGCGATCTTACCATAGGCGATGGCAGGCCCATGGCCGAAACACGGGTCGCTGCCGATGCGAGACTTGGTCCCATCTGTTGCGCGGGCGTTCGATTGCGGAGTCGCGTTGCGACGTGAGTGGCTGGCCAATGGCATTGAATCAGGAGTTGACGTGAAGACGCCCCCGACGCTCGATGCGAGCACGGAACAGGCTTTGACGGATTTGAAGTCGCGCCTCGCGACGGTGAGCGACCTGGGTGCGGTTGAAGGGTTGCTCGGTTGGGATCAGCAGACAATCATGCCGCCGAACGGGGCGGATGCGCGGGCCGAGCAGATGGCAACGGTGGCGCGGGTGGCGCACGAACGGTTCGTCGACGACGAGACCGGGCGGCTGCTTGCGGACCTTAGGCCGTACGAAGAGTCACTACCGCTAGCGTCGGACGACGCGAGCCTGATCCGCGTCACGCGGCGCGACTACGAGAAGATCCGGCGGGTGCCGGGCGAACTGCTGGCGGAACTGGTGCGTGCTGGATCGCAGGGGTTCGCCGCTTGGGTAGAGGCGAAGCAGGCGTCCGACTTCGCGCGGTTCCGGCCGAGTCTGGAGCGCATGTTCGATCTGAAGCGGCAGTACATCGCCTGCTTCGAGCCAGCGGCCAACGACTACGACATCCTGCTCGACGACTTCGAGCCGGGCATGACGACGGCCGAGGTACGATCGGTCTTTGGGCCGTTGCGGGAGGCGCTGAAGCCACTGGTGGCGAGCGTCGGCGAGCAGCCGGATGCGGTTGACGACTCCTGTCTCCATGGACACTTCCCGGCCGAGGAGCAGCGGCGCTTTCTGCTGGCTCTCCTGCCGAAGTTCGGGTACCACCCGGATGGGATGCGGCAGGACACGGCGCCTCACCCGTTCGCGTGCGGCATCGCCCCGACCGACGTGCGGCTGACGACCCGCTTCGACGAGTCGTACGTACATTGCCACGGCCCTCTTTGGCACGATTCACGAGTGCGGACACGGCCTCTACGAAGCGGGGATCGACCCGTCGCTGGTCCGCGGCCCGATCGGCGGCGCGGTTTCGCTGGCGCTCCATGAGTCCCAGAGCCGACTCTGGGAGAATGTGGTCGGTCGCGGGCGGGCGTTCTGGCACTTCGCGTTCCCGCTCTTGCGCGACCACTTCCCGGCGCAGTTCGACTCGGTGGCGGAAGAGAAGGTCTTCCGGGCGGCGAACCAGATGCGGCCGTCACTGATCCGGGTCGAGGCGGACGAGCTGACCTATCCGATGCACATCATCCTGCGCTTCGAGCTGGAACAGGATTTATTCGACAGGCGGCTGGCGGTCGCCGACCTGCCCGCGGCGTGGAACGACAAGATGCGCGACTACTTGGGCGTCGAGCCGCCGGACGACGCGCGGGGCGTTTTGCAGGACGTCCATTGGGCCCACGGTCTGATGGGCTACTTCCCGACGTATCTGCTTGGCAGTATCATCGCGGTCCAGATCTGGGAGCGGGTGCGGGCGGAGCTCCCCGGCATCGAGGAGCAATTCGCCCAGGGCGATTTCCTGACGCTGCGTGAGTGGCTACGCGAGCACCTGCACCGCCATGGCCGCAAGTTCACGGCGAAGGAGACGATTGAGTTGGTCGCCGGCGGCCCGCTCGATTCGGCGCCGTTCGTTCGATACATCACGGAGAAAGTGGAGACGCTGTACGGCTAGGGGGCAGGGGGCAGGAGGCAGGAGTCAGGGATCAGGGA
>JBOGUE010000415.1:0-2325 GCA_050695955.1 Thermomicrobiales bacterium
CGTGAGAACCGCCTCGCGCAACTCCCTCAAGAATACGCCCGTCCACGCCGCCGTCGCTGGTAATCAACCGGAAATCGTCGATCTCCTCCTCAGCCACGGCGCCGACCCGAACGCGACTGACGCCAGCGGCTGGACGCCCCTCAGCGTCGCGGCCCATGCCGGCCACCTCGACCTCGTCCAACGCCTGGTGGCCGTGGGTGCGGACGCCACGATCGCCAATCACGAGGACCAAACGCCCCTGGACGTCGCGCGCCAGCAGGGACACGACGCGGTCGTCGCCGTGCTCGAAGCGAACGGTGACGACGCGAGAGAATAGGGCCTGGCCGAGTGACCAAGACGCACCCTCAGTCCATCACCACCCGCACCGTTCGCACCTGGAACGGCCCCATTGTCAACCGAACCGTGTTGTCCTCCAGCGCCACGCCGGCTTGCCCATCCGCATCGGGGTCTTCAAGCAGGTTGACCGCTTCCACACGCCTAACCGCCCGTGAAAAACGCAGGACTGTCGTTCCTCTCGCGCCACGCGGTTCGTAGACGCGCAGGATCAACCCCTGGCCATCGTCCGCAAGCTTCAATGCTCCGAGCGCGATCGGCAATCCCGCGATCTCGACCAACCCATTCCTGTCGTTCGCGCCGCTCGCCGCCGTGGCGACCAACGGGCTGTTCAGCCGGATTGCCTCGTTGACCACGTCGGACGCTGTCCAATCGCCGGCGTGCGGGAAAAGGCTATACGTGAAGCGGTGCTCACCTTCGTCCGCGAAGGGGTCAGGATAGAGCGGGCCGCGCACAAGGCTGAGGGTCAGCACGTTGCCGTGCGCCCCGTGGCCGTACTTGCCGTCGTTCAGGAGCGCCACGCCGAAGCCGGTTTCCGACAGATCCGCGAAGCGATGGCCGCTGACCTCAAATCGAGTCGCCTCCCAGGACGTGTTGCGGTGAGTTGCTCGCCGGACCGCGCCGTACATCGTCTCGTAGGTCGCCTCATGGGTGCGGACCGCCAGCGGGAAGCGCGCCTGGAGAAACATCATCCGCTCATGCCAGTCGATGAACGTCTCGACGTCGAGCCGGCCGGAGCCGGCCAGCAGACGGTAGGTCTGCACGATCCGTGAGTCGCGCCAGGTTCGCTCGACCCGCACCGAGGCGCGGAGCGGCCCGGCTTCGATCACCATCACGCGATCGACCCCGCCGACCTCCTCGCCCGCTTCTTCGTAGCTCTCCTCGATATCCCAAGCGTCATAGGTGCGAGGCTTGTCGACCCACGCCCAAAGCTGATTGCCCCGATCGGCAAGTGCCTCGCGTCCCGCCGCCTTGTCGGTCAGGCGATGGATCGTGCCGCCGGCGCCGATCTCGACCCGCAGCCGGTCGTTCTCGATCACCGCGCCCTCGCCGGCCGCCTCCGCCCGCACTGGCGCCGTGACCGGCGCCCCCGCGCCGTCAGACCGATTCAATGTCGTCCAACCGAGACCGGGCACCGTGCGGGACGGATCGTGAACCAGCAACCCGTCCTCCGTGGCCTGGACCGGCACCGGTTGCCCGGCACTGTCGATGACGCCGGCCGCGCCGTTGCCCGGCAGGTGTACCGTCAGCGGGCGTGGGGTCAGCGTGGCGTTCGCGACCAGCACCGAACTGCCGGGCGAGCCGCCCAGGTGCTGCAGCGCGTCGTCGCGGGCGCCGGTCGCTTCCTCGACCGACTCTGCCAGCATCCGGTGCGCGTCTTCGTACACCTCGTGGATCGAGGAACCGGGCAGGATGTCGTGGAACTGGTTCAGCAAGAGCAATTTCCAAGCAGCCTCGATCCGTTCGTGTGGGTAAGAGAACCCATGCAGGCTCGCCAGCGACCCGAAGACCTCCGCCTCGACCAGCCGGTGCTCTGCCTCCCGGTTGAGCTTTTTGACCTTGCCCTGGGTCGTCAGCGTGCCGCGGTGGTATTCCAAATAGAGCTCGCCGACCCAGACTGGTAGTCCTTCCTTTGGCAGGCGGGCGAAGAACTCATCGATGCGCCCCATCCGCAGCCGGGGCAACCCTGGAAAGTCTCTGATTCGCTGGTAGTTCTCCAGCATCCGTTCGGTCGGGCCGCCGCCGCCGTCTCCCCAGCCAAAGGCGAGAAGCGTCTCGGCATGGAGGCGCTTGCCTCGGAAGTTGCGCCAGGTGCCGAGCGTGTCCAACGGCACGACATTGCCATTGTAGCCATGACCGGGATTGAAAAAGGTGTGGGCAGTGACCCGGCTGCCGTCGATCCCTTCCCACGCGAAGAGGTCATATGGAAACTGGTTCGCTTCACTCCAGTTGAGCTTGATCGTAAAGAAGCTCTCCAGCCCAGCCCCACGC
>JBOGUE010000416.1:0-4312 GCA_050695955.1 Thermomicrobiales bacterium
GCGCGGTAGATTCGAGGATCATGTTCACTCGCCCTCCGCCTCCGCGTCCCGTCCCATGCGGTACTTGACGTCGTAGTTGATGATGAAGTCGAGTTCCTCGTCGGTGAAGCCGTAGTGCTTGGCGAACAGGGGGCTATTCTTCCGATTCATCTCCTGGACTGCACCCATTTGACCGAACCACCGTCAAAGTCAACTCCTCATCGTCGTCAGGTAATCGTCCTCGAACTCGCTTGGCGACCGGTCGCCGCGGCTCGAATGCAGCCGTTTCGCGTTGTAGCCGTCGCCGCTGAACCGGTCCAAGGTTTCCGCGGCGTCGTGGAACGTGTGGTCGTGGTTCAGGGACACCTCCTCCCGTTTGAGCGTCTTGAAGCAACTCGCCGCCTTGGCATTGTCATCCGGGTTGCCGACCGCCGACATGCTGACCTTCGCTCCGGCGTCGTGAAGCCGGTCGATGTACGCTGAACTCGCGTATTGCACCCCGCGATCGGCGTGATGGATCAGGCCTGGCGCCGGGCATCGGCTTGCCAGCGCCCGGTCCCATGCGGAGCGGGTCAGCGTTGTATCGATCGCTCGTGAGAACTCCCACCCGACACAGCGTCGCGACCAGGCATCGAGCACGCGGGCGAGATAGACACAGGTCGTCGGGAGTCGAATGGAGGTGATGTCCGCCACCCAGGCTTGATCCGGACGGGCCGGGATCAGATCCGCCAGGAGATTGGGGTCGGTTCGCCAGGCGTGGGCGGAGTCAGTCGTGCGCCCGCATCGGCGTTCAAGCTGGCACAGCAATGCTTCGTCGCGCCTGACCCGCCGCACTCGCGTGTGGTTGATCTCCCACCCCTCGCGCTGCAGCGTCTTCGTGACCCGTCGATAGCCATACCCAGGGAATGCCAGCACGATCCGTTCGATTGCATCGCGGAGCGCCGTATCCCGCTCCGCGATCATCTCCGTTGAGGGGGGGGGTGTCCCACCAGGTGCGACCAGCACCGACCGCGATGCAGCGCGTCCGGATCGAGAGGGCGGGATAGGCGGCGTGGGCACGTGCAATCATCGCGTGCCGCTCCGCGACGGCAGCGTGCGCAGCCCCTTTTTGAGCGCCGCGTTCTCCAGCGCGAGTTGTCCACCAAAGCGCTCCAGCGCCGCGACTTTGCGTTCAAGGGCGACCGTGCTCGTCTCCTCGTGTGGTCCGAAGGCGGCATCACCACGCTCCGCAACCTCCCGCCGCCACCGCAAGAGCAGTCCCGCAGCCAGCCTATGCTCCCGGCAGACCTGTGCCGGTCGCTGTCCGCCGTTGACCACCTGATCCACCGCCGCGAGCTTGAATTCGCGACTGAATGTCCGTCCTCGAGACATCCAAACGCCTCCGTCTGGCGGTCATGCTACCGCCAATCCAGAAAAGTTGACTTTGGTGGTGGTTCGCTTTTTGGGGTTCACTCCAAAGGTGGTACGAATCCCGTTCCCCGCCTAAAAAAGCTCCTGGACAGGGTGAGGCAAGGCACGGTACCGACTACTGTGTGGAGGCATGACGAAGTCGGCAACAATCAGGACGCGAAGAGAGAAGTTATCGCCTTCAACAGTACAGACCCATTTGCTACCCCGAAACCAGAAGGACTTGTCCAGCGCGTACTCGAAATCGCCACTGACCCCGGCGATCTCGTCCTCGACTCGTTTGCCGGGTCGGGCACGACCGGCGCGGTGGCGCAGAAGATGGGCCGGCGCTGGATCATGGTGGAACTTGGTGAGCATTGCCACACGCACATCATTCCGCGGCTGACGAAGGTGATCGACGGGGAGGATGCGGGCGGGGTGACTGAGGCGGTCGGGTGGACGGGGGGCGGCGGGTTTCGGTACTTCCGGCTGGCGCCGTCGCTGATCGAGACGGACGGCTGGGGGCGGCCGGTGATCAATCCGGCGTTCAACGCGGCGATGCTGGCCGAGGCGGTCTGCAAGCTGGAGGGGTTCACTTACGGGCCGAGCGAGACGGTCTACTGGCAGCACGGCCACTCGACCGAGCGCGACTTCATCTACGTCACCACCGCCTCGCTCAACCACGACCAGCGTCAGCATCTGAGCGACGAGGTCGGGCCGGAGCGGTCGCTGCTGGTTGCCTGCGGCTCTTTCCGGGGGAGCAAGCAGGGGTATTCGAACCTGACGTTGAGGAAGATCCCGGCGGCGGTGCTGAATCGCTGTGAATGGGGCAAGGACGACTACAGCCTGACGGTGCAAAACCTACCCGACGCGCCGCCGCAGGAGGGGCAACAGCCGCTCTTCCCCGATCTGGAGGAGGTGGAGGTCTGATGGTGGCCGAAATGCCCGTCCACATCACGCGGCATCCGCAAGTCAACGCCATCGCCGACCGGCTCAGTCTGCGTCCGCCTCAGCGCCAGGCGCTGGAGATCCTCGACCGGGTGACGGAAATCGTACCGCCGACGAAGGGGGCCGACGTCGAGGCGGCGCTCGACGTGATCCGCTCCGAGTACCCGAGCGTGACCGACTTCGAGCGCGACTTTCCGTCGCTCTGCTTCGCGCTGGCGACCGGCGTCGGCAAGACGCGGCTGATGGGCGCCTTCATCAGCTACCTGCACCTGGCCCACGGCGTCGACAACTTCTTCGTCCTCGCCCCCAACTTGACCATCTACAACAAGCTGATCGCCGACTTCACCCCCGGCTCGACCAAGTACGTCTTCCGCGGGATCGCCCAGTTCGCCACCCAACCGCCGGAGATCATCACCGGCGACAACTACGAATCGCGCGCCGGCACCCTCTTCGACCAGCTCATCCGCTGCAAGGTGAATATCTTCAACATCTCGAAGATCAACACCGAGGTCCGCGGCGGCAAGTCGCCGCGCATCAAGCGCCTCTCGGAATACCTGGGCGAGAGCTACTTCGAATACCTGGCGGCGTTGCCCGATCTCGTTCTGCTGATGGACGAGTCGCACCGTTACCGCGCCTCGGCCGGCGTGCGCGCGATCAACGAGCTGCAACCGATCCTGGGATTGGAGCTGACCGCGACGCCCTACGTCCAGAGCGGGACGTCGCACGTGCCGTTCAAGAACGTGGTGCTCGACTACCCGCTGCGGCGGGCGATGGAGGACGGATTCGTCAAGGAGCCGGCCGTCGTCACCCGCAAAGATTTCCAGCCGGCCGGGATGTCGCCCGGTGAGTTGGAGCGGCTCAAGTTGGAGGACGGCATCCGCCTGCACGAGCAGACGAAGGTCGAACTCGAGACCTACGCTCGCGAGCATGATGCCGATATCGTCAAGCCGTTCGTGCTGGTCATCGCCCGCGACACCACCCATGCCGCCGAACTGCTGCGCCTGATCCAGCAAGACGACTTCTTCGCCGGCCGCTACCGCGACAAAGTGATCCAGGTCGACTCGAGCGGGTCCGGGACGGAGAAGGACGAAAACATCGAACGGCTGCTGAAGGTCGAGCAGCGCGACGAGCCGACCGAGATCGTGATCCACGTCAACATGCTGAAAGAGGGCTGGGACGTCACCAACCTCTACACGATCGTCCCGCTGCGCACGGCGAGCGCGCGGGTGCTGATCGAGCAGACGATCGGGCGTGGTCTCCGCCTACCGTACACCAAGCGGACGGGCGTCGAGACGGTCGATACGCTCAGCATCGTGGCGCACGACCGGTTCCAGGAGATCGTCGACGCGGCCAAGCAGCCCGACTCGCCGATCCAACTGAGATCGATCGTCCTCGACCCGGACGAGTTAGAACGACGGCCGCGTACCGTCGTCGCGCCGCCGGCCATCGAGACGATGCTGGGCATCCAGCCGGACCACATTTCGGCGACGACCGAGGTTGCAACGGGCGGCGTCGCCCCGGCCTTCACCAGCCCGGAGGAAGCGGCGGTCGCGAAACTCGCCTTCAAGGAAATCCAGAAGCTCCAACGGAACCCGGACGTTGCGCCGGACATCTCCTACGTCGAGAAGCCGGAGGTGCGGGCGCAAATCGTCCAGGAGGTGGAGGAGGCGTATCACGCCGGGCAGCTTGGGCTGGACGGCGTGGCGCCGGCGGTCGACATCGCGGCGGTCGTGGCGAAGACGGCGGCGCTGGTCGTCGGTCAGACGATCTCCATCCCGCGGATCACGGTCGTGCCGACGGGCGACGTCCGCTCCGGTTTCCATCCGTTCATCCTCGATTTGTCCGGCATCAACTACCCGCCGGTCAGCGAGGAATTGTGGCGACAGGGGTTGCGAACTGGCGAAGGCGTCACGATTGGTCTCGGCGCGGGTGGATTTGTCGAGCACCGGTTGGAGGACTACGTCGTCAGCGGCCTGATCAGCTTCGACGACGTCGCCTA
>JBOGUE010000417.1:0-4087 GCA_050695955.1 Thermomicrobiales bacterium
GAATGACGGGGGGGGGCGATCGGCATGACGGAGCTAATAGAAGGAGGTCAGGGTGCGGTGGTAGGGGCGGGTGTTGGGGGGGAGGGATTGGCCGGCGAGCCAGAGGGTCCAATCGACCTCGAAGGCGCGCAAGGGACGGCCGCGGGCGGCGAGGGCACGGCGGATGTGCTCGCAGGCCCAGATGGTGGCGGCGCGAATTTCGACCTCTTCTTCGGAACCGGGCGGGAGCAGGGTGCGGTTGTCGACCTTAGCGGCGAGGTCGTCGGCGTAGGCGATGACGCCGAGGCCGCGCAGGACCTGGGGCACCTTGTAGTCGGCGAAGGCGGTGAGTTGGTCGAGGTCATGGAACGTACCGAGGCCCTCGCCGAGGAAGGCGGCGACAAGGTCGGCGACGAGGATCTGGGCGCGCTTGTAGAAGCGGACCGCGTAGCCTCGGTAGGTTGCGATGTCGTCGAACGACGGAAACCGGACGACGATCTCCTGCACCAGTCGCACGGCCGAGCCATCGGCCAGGCGGACCAATGCGGCGGCGTCCTCACCACCCTCCACCCGTCGCAGGCCTCGTCCCAGCTCGCGGAGATTGGCGATGCGCTCGTCGAAGAGTGGGATCGATGGTGTATCGGGTGTCGCGGGGCGCAGGATGTGGGCAACATCCACTGCCGTGATCGTGGCCAGATACGCCGGCTCCCAAAGTGGCCGTCCCTCCTCGACCGCCCGCGCCAGGGCCGCGGCGAGCGCCCAATAGCCGTCGTAGACCTTCCCGTGGTAGGCAACGCGCCAGCGCATTTCAGGGTCCGGATCGGTGCTCCAGAAGCAGAAGTTGAGCGCATCCAGCACGAAGACCCACCCGGCCGTGCGCCACGTGCCGTCGCGGAAGTGGAGTGCGTCGTCCCACCCCAGTGGTTCGGTCAACTCGACCGCAATCTGCTCCGCTACGGCTGGGATGCGGTCGTGGACGATGCGGACGTGCCTCGCCTGCTCGACGACCCGTGTGGTGGTGGTGAGGACGCCGAGGGGATCGTCGCCGATTATGGGGATGGAGCCGCTCATCTAGGAAACGGCGGCCGCGTTGCGCGCGAGAAAGTTGTCGATGATGACCCGATGCTGTCGGTAATAGGCGAGGGCAGCATGCACCGCTCGCTCCGGGACGTGATAGTCGGCGGCGACCCGCGCAATCACGGCCGGATCTACCGTCTTGCCAACCGGTCCCTCGTTGAGTCCTTGGAAGTGCGCGATGATAGCCCAAACGGAGATTTCGTAGTCGGCCAGCCGCCCGCGTTCCAGACCGGGGCGGATTGGGTCTTGGACGACCATCGCCTCTAGGGTTTCGTTGTCGATCACCTGCTCAACCCGCTTCGTCGCTCGTAGTGCCATCGCTTACGACCTTACGTTCGCTAATCGCCCCTTCCCTTCGACCAACCGGCGAGAGTAGGTCCAAAGGCACGTCAACGATAGGGCAACCGATCGCTCCGCGCAATGCGACAACGTAACGGCTACTGCCGCGGGTTACGGGTGGCACTGGCCACATGCGGTCGCTTCTCCTCCGACGCCTTGTCGTGCCCACATGGCGAGTTCTTCAAGACTGGTGTTGCATGTCTTGCTGTAGTCGCATGACCAGAATCTGCCACGCGCGGGCATGCCGGAAATCGTGCCGCAGGTCGCGCGGTGAAGGATCAGGTAATTGGGACGCGGCACCCTCTCGGCGTTGACGACGTAGCCGTTTGGATGCCGGGATAGCCATATCAGATAGCCGCTTTCGTCGTCGATGAATTGTTGCATTTCCCGTCTGCTCCAGGCCGATCATGACCAGGTTCGGTCAAGGATTGAGTGGCAATCCGATCTGCGCCGAGTTGACTTGGTCACCGTGGAGGAACGGCGCCGCGCGCTCAAGAACCCCGTCTTGCCACGAATTGTCGGGCGTGCGATCGAGTCCGTAGGCGTGCAGGAGGCGACGGAAGAGCGTTTCGGGATCGACGTGCGTCGTAGTGCGGTCGCTCGGGAGGAAGGAGCGCATGGCGGCAGCAATCTCGGATGGCGGAATCTCGTTCAGAAGCCGATCGCCGCGCGCTCTGATGATGACGGGGCGGCTGCCCGCGGCGCGGACAATCTTCTCGAGTTGGCCAGGAATGCCATGCTCGTCGCGTTCGGCGAGTCTCTTGCGCTGGACGGCCTGGAACATCGCGCGATTGAAGGCGGAGCGGACTTTGCTCTCGTGTTCGTCTACTCCAGCGGCGTGCGCATAGAGCCGGTAGGCTCGATGACATGGCATGGGACCTTCGGCGGTCACGATCTCAATCAGCCCAGCCATGACTTCGTCGAATGATGCTGTGCGCGGGTCCGGCAGCGGGCGGGAATGCCAGGGAAGGTAGATGGCAAACGTGGTTGCTGCGGCGGTGTCATCGGCCGGCGCCGCCGCATGGTCGTACAGCGCCGTCGTCTCTTCGATGACACGATGTTGCTGGCGAGGCGACGATTCGTCCTTTCGAACGAGTGTTGCTGGATCGGCCGGAACGATGGAAATCGCGATGTCTTCGCCTGGTGGCTTGGCGACCACTTTCTCGTCGTGAGGAATTGCTTCGGATACCGCTGCTGGATGGATCTGCAGCTTGTCGAGGACGCGCCAGAGATCTTCCATCGCCTTGTCTGGGTCGCGGAAGAATGCGCTGCCACGCACCCGCCAGAAGGTCCAGCCGCATCGTTCGAGCTGGCGCTGCCGCGCCATGTCGGCGTCGTACTGCTCTGGCCCGTGCCAAGCATCGCCGTCGCATTCGACGGCCATCCGGCCGTTCATGCCCTCAACCACTAGATCGATCCGGTAATCGGCGACCGGTACCTGGGGCAGCACGCGGTAGCCGCGCTCGCGAATTATGCAGAAGACGCGTTGCTCGAACAGGCTCTCGAATGGCGGCAAGAGTTCATCACCATCTGGTGTGACGCCGTCAAACGTCATTGGTTCGACACGTGGATTGAGACAGTACGAAAGCAACTTGTGACGCATGCAATTCGGATTGAGGTCGTGGAGTGTCGCGGTATGGAAGAGCCAGAGTTGATCGCGAGCGCGGCTGGCGGCGACGTTGAAGCGCTGTTGTGCTTTGTCGTTGGTGAGTGGCCCAATACGGTGGTGTTGATCGACGGCAGCGACGAGACTGAGGAACATCACGTCGCGTTCGTCGCCCTGGAACGCGTAGGCGTCGCCGCAGACGATCTCTCGCCGTTCCAATTCCTCGGGTCCGAGATTTTCCAGCAGCTTGGCCTCGATCAGCCTTGCCTGGGAATCGCCTTGGAGACTAATGACCCCCATCGACCTACCGGCGTAGGCCGGGTCGTTGCAGCAACGGATGATGGTCTCGACGATGGCGTCCGCCTCGGGTGGATTGGCAATCTTGTTCCCCGTGCCCTGCCGATAACCGTCGCGGACGTGCGTGACCTTAACTGGTCCCAGTCGGTCGACGCCATATTGCCGGAGCGGGATGAGCGGGTCCGCCTGATAGCAGAGGTTGTTCGAGAATTGGATGATTTCGGGCATGCATCGGAAGTGCTCGCGGAGTCGGACACGTCCGCCATAGCGGACCGTCGCTTGATCGAAGAAGCTATCGTCAAACCCGAGAACGTGGTTGTGCGGCAGGTGGGCAACGTGCCGGTGTCGAAGCACGGTCACCTCGTCCCGATTCATGCCGATGTGATCTGGGCTAATTTGCTTGTCGTCTCCGACGACGATGATCTTCTTGGCCAGGTACTCGAGGAGGATCGCCTCCGGACCCGATTGGCTCGCTTCGTCGATGATCACCACGTCGAACGCATCGGTGCCGGGACGTACCGACTCGGCAACACGATAGAGCGGCATGATCCAGGCAGGAATCGCGCCCCGGCAGCCATCCATGTGTTCGCGGGCAACTCGTCGATGCTCGGCCGCATGCTTGCCGGTGCCTTTGCCGATTTTTTTCACCGCCCGGGTCCACGCCATCAGGTGGCGGCGCTGCTCCTCGGTCATGCGGCGGAAGAAGTGCTGCCAGGCCTTGGCAGCAGCCAGTTGTTTAATGGCGTCGTGGATCTGATCACGAGCGCTATCGAGGTCGCGGTGCAATCG
>JBOGUE010000418.1:0-3752 GCA_050695955.1 Thermomicrobiales bacterium
GGGTGCTGGCCGTTCGGCTGATGGGCGGTCATGCGAGCTCCTCGGCGAGGGCCATTTACGTAGGGGCGGGCCGATGTGCCCGCCCACGTTCGATTCCGACGCTATGCGGTTTGTACCAGGGTGGACACGCCGGTCCACCCCGACGAAAACGGTGTCTGTTATCCGGCGTTGTGTGCCGCGAAGTCAAGCAGGTCGGCACGGGTGACGACGCCGAGGATGCAGCCGTCGCGCTGGACGAGGACGGCGCCGGCGCCGCCGCTGGTCAGGAGCGGGAAGACGCGCTCGATCTCCTCGTTGGCATCGACCAGGCTGAAGGGCGCCTCCATGATGGTGCTGATCTTGGCGTTGACGACCTTCGGGTCGCGGAAGAGGCGATCGAGCAGGGAGCGTTCCTGGATCGAGCCGACGATGGCGTGGACCTCGATGAAGCAGGCGCCGTTCTCATCCGGTTCCGGCGCGTGGCCGCGCACGACCGGGAGCTGGCTGATGTCGTGCTCGCGCAGCAGCGTGATCGCGCGGTGGAGAGTGTCGTCGCAACTGACCGCGACGACGCCGGGGACGTGGCGGTTGTCGGCGGAGAGCAAGCTGCCGACGCGGGTGGGGCGGCTGAAGCGGGAGAGGAAGCCGTTCTCCCGCATCCAGTCGTCGTTGTAGATTTTCGAGAGGTAGCCTCGGCCGCTATCGGGCAGAAGGACGACGAGCAGCGCATGCGGATCGTCGATGCGGCGCGCGACCTCGAGCGCCGCCCAGGCTGCCAAGCCGCCGGAGCCGCCGATCAAGATCCCTTCTTCGCGGGTGATGCGGCGGGCGGTCAAGAGCGCATCGTGGTCGGTCACCTGGACCCACTCGTCAACGCTCTCGCGGTCGAAGGTGCCGGGCCAGAAGTCCTCGCCCACCCCTTCGACCTTGTAGGTGTGGAGGATGGGGGAGGTGTAGATGCTCCCTTCCGGGTCGGCGCCGATCACCTGGATCGCGGGGTTGCGCTCCTTCAGATAATGGGCGACGCCGGAGATGGTGCCGCCGGTGCCGACGCCGGCGACGAAGTGGCTCACTCTGCCGGCGGTCTGCTGCCAGAGCTCCGGCCCCGTGCTTTCGTAGTGGGTCTTCGGGTTCATCGGGTTGAAGTACTGGTTGGGTTGGAAGGCGTGCGGCAGATCGCGGGTGAGGCGGTCAGCGACCGAGTAGTAGCTCTCGGGGGAGTCGCGCTCGACCGCGGTTGGGGTGGTGACAACCTCGGCGCCGTAGGCGCGCAGGAGGGCGACTTTTTCCGGCGCGACTTTGTCCGGCATGACGAAGACGCAGTGGTAGCCCTTGACGGCGGCGGCCATGGCGAGGCCGACGCCGGTGTTGCCGCTGGTCGGCTCGACGATGGTGCCGCCGGGCTTGAGCCACCCCTTGCGCTCGGCCTCCTCGATCATGCGGATGCCGATGCGGTCCTTGACCGAGCCGCCGGGGTTGAGCATCTCCAGCTTGGCGACGACCGGCGTGCGAATGCCGCGGGTGACGTGGTTGAGGCGGACGAGCGGGGTGTCGCCCATGGCGTCGATGATCGTGGGGAAGATCGCGGGCTCGGCCGCGACGGCGGCGCCGTTAGCGGTGGTGGGGCGGCTGACAGCAGGGGTGGTCATGTAGGTGCATCTCCAGTACGCGTGGGAAACCCGGTGCCTGATGCTTTCCGGATGATAGCACGGCACGAGTAGCCAGCCGGGACCAAACGACATCGCGTAGGCGTACCGGAACAGCCAGCATGATAGATTATGGAGTATTACAATCAGGTTGGATTCAACCCGAAGGGACCTGATGGTTGATCGGAGGGGGAACGTGGGCAAAGTCTCATCGATAACGAGCAAAGGGCAAGTCACGATTCCCAAGGAATTGCGGGAAGAGCTTGGGCTGAAGCCATACGACAAGGTCGAATTCTTCCCGGACGGCGAGGGAGGAGGACGATTCCGGAAAGCGCGTCCTTCGTTGGAGGAGTTGATGGGCAGCATGCCGATCGGAGTCCCCGTCGATGAGGCGATCGAGCGGGCACGGGAGGAGCGTGCCGAGTACCACGCCCAGCAATACCGCGAACTGTCGTGAGCTACTTCGTTGACACGAACATCTTCCTTCGTTTTTTGGTAGGAGATGACCCGGAAAAGGCGCGTCGCAGCTTCGCACTCTTCCGCCGGGCCGAACGAGGAGAGATAGATCTCGTCACCAGTGAGGTCATCGTTGCGGAAGTTGTCTACGTCTTTTCGTCACGTTCTGTCTACCGGCGTACGCATTCCCAGGTCGCGGAAGGCCTCGTTCCGCTCGTAGAGAACCGCGGTCTGCACATTGACCACAAGCATTCGGTGCTCGCGGCCCTTGCGCGATATGCCCAATCGAATCTTGATTTCGAAGATTGTCTCGCCGCTGAGCATACCGTGCGCCAGGGCCTGGACGGTATCTATAGCTATGATCGAAAGATCAGCCAATTTCGCGACATCCAGCGCCTAGAGCCGTAGATTCACGCACTTTCCTGTCTCTCCACGATGCCGGGAGAAGGATCGTCGGAATTCGAGTCCGCGAGTATCAGCGGTAGCCCTCGACCCAGCCCTCCTCGGCGGCGCGCTCTATATCCTCATCCGAGACGTACGGCAACTTAAGATGAGCAAGATACGTAAACGCCTCTTCGAGCGTCAGGCCAGCCGCCTTGCTCAGTCGAGCGCTGCCTGTCCCGTCCGTCTCGATCTCGACACGATCGCCCGGCTTGATCCCGAGCGCCTCGCGTACCTGCTTGGGGATCGTGACCTGTCCCTTCGTCGTTACTGTTGTTGCCGTTGCATTCTCCTCCTTTGGGGTGTATTACATGCATTCTAGCATGCCCCGTGACTGGTAATACCACCACCCAATGATGAAGTGAGAACGGGAAAATCGTCCTCGTCCTTACGCCACCGTTTGCTGCATCCTGCTATGCTGAAGGCACGTCTCAGTGCGTGGCAGAATGTCAGGGATTCAGGGATTCAGGGATTCAGGGATTCAGGGATGGCAGGGTCGGGTGGGGCCCGGCGCCGCGAATCGACGGGGAGGCCAGCATGCGCGGACGGACAGAGCGGTTGATGGGTCGCGGTAGTCGCGGCAGGGCATGGCGGCTGATGGCCCTGATGCTGGCGGTGGGCATCTCGCTGCTGCCGGTGGCGTTGATGGCCCAGGAGGGCACGCCGGTCGCCGGCACGCCCGTGCCCGTGCCGACATTGGAGGGCGAAGCGGCCCCCGCCGGGCAGGTGATCGCCCACGGCTTGGCGATTCTGCCTGAGGGCGAGGCGGTATGGCGCGTACGCGAAGTCGAGCCGCCGGGGCCGGGCGCGGCCGAGGCCGAGGCAGGCGACTTCTCGTTCACGCTCCAGGTCGACGGCGTCACGGTGATCCGCAACGACGTCACGCTCAAGCGGGCCCGCCTGGAACCGGGCGAGGCGTACTTCCTGGCCGCGGACGATTCCTACACCCGCTGGGCGGACGCCGAACCGCCCTCCCTTTCCTGGGTGATCGATCTCGCCGCGCCCGACGACGCGGGCGAGGCCCTCTTTGTCAGCGACCCGATTGCGGAGTGGCCCGGCGGCGTGCGCGACGTCGAGTTGTTGCGCAACTTCCTGCGGCCGGGTCAGGTGACCTCGCTGCCCGCTCATTCCAGTCCGGCGCTCGTCCTCGTCGCTGGTGGCTCAGTGGAGGTCGTCGGCGAGGGCGTCGAGCAGCAGGCGCTGGAGGCGGGTGGCGCGCTGTTGGCGCCG
>JBOGUE010000419.1:0-3863 GCA_050695955.1 Thermomicrobiales bacterium
CCGCCGTGCTCATCTCCCACCGCCTCGGCATGGCGCGGCTGGCCGACCGGGTGCTGGTCCTCGACCAGGGGCGCCTGGTCGAGGACGGCACGCACGACGCCTTGCTCGCGGCCGGAGGCGAGTACGCCACGATGTTCCGCGCCCAGGCGAGGTGGTACGCATGAGCGCGGCGGCGACGGGTCTCACCGATACCCCGGTCAAGCGGTCGCGCGCCCGGCTCTGGCGCGACGCCGCCAGCCTGCTGCGCGAGGTCTGGACCGCGCGGCCGTTGGCCTCGCTGGCGATGATCGGCATGCTCGTCGTCGGCAACGCCCAGCTCGGCGTCATGCTGGTCGCGATGGGCGGGCTGGTCGACGCGCTGATCGGCGGCGATGCCGGCGGCCGCTCCGCCCTTTTCTGGGCGGGGGTTTACGTCGGCGCCAGCGCCGTCGACGAGTTCTATTGGGCTGCCAAGTTCATCCTGCAACAGTACCTGCTCGATCACGCCTCCTACCGGGTCGAGCGGCGGGTGCTGGAACGAGCGGGCGGGGCGCCGTTGATCCAGTTCGAGGAGGGGGATTTCTTTCAGCACTTGCAACGCGCCCACGCCGGGATGGGGCAGCGGCTCAACGACGTCTCCTGGAAGCTCTTCGACGTGCTGCAAGTTCTGTTCATGGCCGTCTCGGTCGCGGGCGCGCTCTACGTCGTCCATCCTCTGCTGCTGCCGTTGATGATCGCCGGCGCCCTCCCCGCGCTCTGGTTCCAGATCCGCACAGCCACGGCCGTCTATGAGGCGCAACGGGCGCACACGATGCGCGACCGCATCCGTGCCCACCTGCAAACACTCCTCACCGGACGCGAAGCCGCGCCCGAGATCCGCCTCTTCGGCACCGCCGGCTACCTGCTCGACCGCTGGCAGCGGCTGCGCGACGAACGGACGGCCGACGTGCTGAGCGCCGAACGCGAGCGCGCCGTCTCCAACGCCTTCGGCGGCTTCTTTTCCGGCGCCACCTACGCCGGCGCGCTCCTCTTCGTCGCCTACCAGATCACGGGCGGCGATCTGTCGATCGGTGACTACGTCGTCGTGGCCACCGGCGCGCTCTGGTTCGACCAGATGCTCGGCGGCCTCGTCTGGCTCGTCCGCTCGATCGAGGAGGAGTCGCAATACCTCGGCGATCTCTTCGACTTCTTGCGCGTGGCCCGCGACGAGGAAGAGGACGCGGCGTACACGGTTGCCTCGCCGCTCGAACGCCGGCAAGGACGCGGCATGGCGGTGGCGGCCGAGGGGATCGACTTCGCCTATCCGGGGCAGGCCCAGCCGGTCGTTCGCGACGCCTGCCTGCGCATTGCGCCCGGCGAGCGCATTGCGATCGTCGGCGAGAACGGGGCCGGCAAGACGACGCTGGTCAAGTTGCTGATCGGTCTCTACCGGCCCGACGCCGGGGTCGTTCACCTCGACGGCGCGAACCTGAATGGCGGCGGCGCGATCGCGGCCCGGCAACGCATCGCCGCTGTCTTTCAGGACTACGCGACGTTCCAGCTCACGCTGCGCGAGAACATCGGCTTCGGCGACGTGGAGCGCATGGCCGACGACGCGGCGCTCCGCAACGCCGCGCAACGCGCCGGCATCGAGGATCTCCTCGCCGGTTTGCCGGACGGGTTCGACGCCTACCTCGGCCGTCAGTTCGGCGAGACCGAGCTCTCGGGCGGGCAGTGGCAGCGGATCGCCTTGGCCCGCGCCTTTTTCCGCGACGCCGACCTGCTGGTGCTGGACGAACCGACCGCCGCGCTCGACCCCCTGGCCGAATTGGCGCTCTTCGAGCGCTTCGCCGCATTGGTCAAAGGCCGGACCGCGATCATGGTCTCACATCGCCTCGGCGCGGCGCGCGTGGCGGACCGCATTGTCGTCCTGCGCGCCGGCGAGATCGTCGAGCAGGGACACCACGACGACCTGATCGCCCGCGACGGCGCGTACGCCGCCCTCTTCGCGGCCCAAGCCCAGTGGTATCGCTAGCGCCCACGTCGTTCTCAGTCCCGGAGTCCCGGCGGGACTCCGTCGTGCGTAGTCCGGACCTTCAGCGCCGGGTCCGCCTGACTGCTGTGCAAGCCCCTCTAGAGCAGCAGCCAACCGGCGCCACCGCGCCAATGGTGGCCGGCTTTGATGTGGGCGACGATCGCCCGTTCCAGCGTCGTCCGTTGCGGCAGCTCGTCGAGGGCGGTGGTTGCCCGGCCGAAGACGAACTCCATGACGTCGTCGTCGTTGTCGGGCGGGCGGTACGTCGCCCGAAAGCGGCGCTGGAACCGGATGATGTTGGCGTCCTCCGGCAGGTAGTCCGCGAGTTGCTCGTCGAGCAGCCAGGAATGGCAGACCGCGACGTGGTACCGCTCCTCCGGGAAGTGGTGGGCGAAGAACCCCTTCGCGCGTGCGAACGATGCGTCGCACGCACCCGGCGTCAGTGGCCCGGAGAACTCGGGAATGTGGACGGAGAGCGCCGGATCGCCAGGTCCAAACGGCAAGCCGGCCGCCTGGATTGCTTGGCCGGTGCGTTTGCCGAGCGTGGCCCGTTCGAACTGCAACCGGCCGAGGTCGTAGATCGCGCCGCCGAAATGCAGCATCAGCCAGAACGGAACGTGGAGGCCACCGCTGCCGAAGCGCCCGCGATGCACGGCCATGTTGCGGCCGAGATCCGCCAAGGTGCGCCAGGAGACGTCGTCCGAAATCTCGCGTGCGCGATGGAACGCCCGCACGTGCGGCAGCGTCGCCAGGAAGACGTAGACGTAAAAGTAACGATGCCGCGCGCCCACATCGTCCGGTAGCCTGGGAAACATCGGTGAATCGTCGACCTCGCCCATGGTCCGGATCAGCGAATGGGCGCACCGCTCCAGCAGCCACCACACCTCCGGTGAGTCTTCCCGGGTCGGCAACATCGCGATAATGCCGTCGATATCCTCGTGCGGGATCGCCAGCTTCACCAGGACTGGCGGCAGGTCGTCGGCGGACGGTAAGGCGATCTCACATGCCGGCGCGCCGATCTGTTCCAGATGCGAAAGCCAGGTTCTCGTCCGCTCGTCCTCGCGCAGGCGCGCTCTAATAGTATCCATTTACTTCACTTTGCGTCGGTACTCCTGCGCCGCAACCTGCTCCCAATGGCCCTTCTCCAATCTTTTGTCGATCTCGTCAAGGTGCTTCTGTATGGCTCTCTGCTCCTTCTCTGAGAGATACGAAAAATACTGATCCCATGACACGCGCTTCCTCCAATCATGCGGCAATGCCACGCTGAACTTGAACTCCTTTGGCTTAACGACAGGATACGACTTCCCTGCTCCGTAGCGGTTGACCTGAATGACAACGGACTGCCGCCTGTGATCTCCGCCCATGTTGACGTCAACTCGACACGTTTCCCAACGATAGGTTCGGGCATTCTTTGCGGAATCGTCTGCCCTGTCGAGCTTTGTCGCGCCCTTGCCTCGGTTACAGTCCCAGCAGGCAGTCCAAAGGTTGACCATATCGTTTGTACCGCCTTGGGAGACTGGTATCCTATGATCGACCTCAAGGATTGCTGAACCACCGGCCTCTGGCCCCTTCGCGCCACAGTAGCGACACGTGTAATTGTCACGCCGGAGGACCTCGAATCGCACTTTCGGACCAATGGACTGTCTCGCGGCGTGGACGGGACGGACGGTTGCCGCCGTTTCGACGGCTTTGCGCCGACGGAAAAACATGGCCGGGATCCCCCTTTCCGACGATCGACTTTAGCCACAATGGCAGATGCGGTGATTTTACATCACACATCAAGCATGCTGATAGGAACGGATCGTCAGGAGTCGTCGTGCTGCGCGGGCGCCGCCCTGGACTGAAGTCCGGGCTGAGTGACGGAAGTCGG
>JBOGUE010000420.1:0-2620 GCA_050695955.1 Thermomicrobiales bacterium
GAGCGCGGCCGCGCTCCGTTGCCGTTGCGGATCGATCCACTCGGCGACAGTGCCGCGAGCGGTCGTGAAGTTTGGTCGAAGGTCGTCAGTCGGTTCGTGCTGATTGACCATCCATCTAGCATACTCCGCGTAGGCAAAGGCGGACGATCATCGCTCCACACGCGGCGACAGCGCACGGCGGGAAAGGAGACCGCACGATGGCGACGATCCCAGCATCGCTCGGCGTCGATCAGGAACAGATCGCGGCATTCTGCCGGCGACATCACATCCGGTGGCTGGCGTTGTTCGGATCCGTCCTCCGCGACGACTTTGGACCGGATAGCGACGTCGACGTGCTTGTCGAATTCGAGCCTGACCACATACCCGGGCTTGCGTTCATTGACATGCAAGACGAATTGTCGACCATGTTCGGCGGCCGTCCCGTCGATCTTGGCACACGTCGGTCGCTCAATCGGTGGATTCGGAGTCGTGTCTTGTCGGAAGCGGAAGTCCTCTATGACGCAGCATGACGACGTCCTGTACCTCGGTCACATGCTGGACATGGCGCGCAAGGCGCGAGACATCGCGCAACCGGTCAGCAAGGATCAGTATGACGCCAACGATACCCTGCAACTCGCGCTTGCTCGCCTGGTGCAGAACATTGGTGAGGCGGCCCGGCGCGTTTCGGCCGAAAGGAAGGCGGCCCACCCGGCGATTTCCTGGCACCGTATTGTGGGTATGCGACACCGCCTCGTCCATGACTATGGAAACGTCGACACGGGTATCGTCTGGCAAACAGTGTCCGAGGATTTGCCGATCCTCATCGAGATGCTGGAGAAGATCGTTCCCCCAAATCCACCGGAGTGACGATGGCGCATGTCCTAGGGAACGAGGCACACTCGGCACACGAGGGAATTCCGGGATGACGTCGCTGGTCGATCGGGGGAACACGTGGAATGCCGTGCTGGAGGAGATGCCAGAGTCTGTGCGGGAAGCCATTCCAACGGTGCTCTGGCGTCGCGAGCTGCTTTGGGGTCTTTCTCTACCAGTCGAAGATGTTCCGATTTCGGAGCTGGGCTGACTCTTGGCGCTGCCGCTATGGAGTGTAGGAGAGCGCCCCTTCCAGGTCACTCCCAATGAGGTCCGCGCTGCCCCCAACCATTATTCCGCACAGTACCGGCGCACCATGGCTTGCGATTTGGGGTATCCAATATGTCTCGTATGGCACAACGGACGCTGGACGATCTTGGACGGCGTCCATCGGCTCCTCAAAGCACAGGTGTTGGGTTGGACCCACGTTCCCGCAATAAAGCTGTCTGGGTCAGATTTCCGGCAGGTCGTTGAACCAGTGTCCAACCCATAGATCCCGGTCCCCCGATTCCAGTCGAGCGACGGCCGACCGCGGCATCCCAAGGATGCGCCCAAGCGCGGTCTGCGTCAGCCCATGCTCGGCGCGATACGAGACGAGCCGTAACGCGACCGCTCGCGCCGGGGCTGTTCGATCCCATTCCGCCCGAACATTTGGATCTTCGAGTTGACGAGAGAAGACCTCACAGGCGGGTCGCAGACGGTTGTGCATCGGTGATGTTCCTCGCCTTCGATCTCGGCAAGTCGGCGCTCGGCAGCGGCAACGCTGCGCCGAAATCCTGACGGGTTGGCTTCGGCTTTCGGCGCGATCACATGCTACCCCTTGTGCAAAGGGCGCGCGACGCGTACGATCCGCCGCCATGATCGATAAGGACACCAACGCGGGGCGGCGGCAGGAGCTCTTTGACCTGCTCGGCGATCTGCCCGACCGGAACCGAGCAATCTCTATCGTTAGCCGGGCGCGGCATGAGCATCCGCGCTATGGGCTGGAGGAGATCGTCCTCGATCTCAACGGCGTCGAGCATGTCCCGGCCTTTTTCGCCCATCCAAAAGAGGGCAGCGGTCCCTGGCCGACGGTGCTCTATAACCACGCCCACGGCGGCGACTACGCATTGGGCAAGGAGGAGCTGCTCCAGGGGCGGTCAGCGCTCCAGCCGCCGCCCTATGCAGAGGAATTGACGGGCCTCGGCTACGCCGCGCTCTGCTTCGACTCCTGGGCATTTGGGCAACGGGCGACGATCAGCGAGGGCGACCGCTTCAAGCTGATGCTGTGGCGGGGGCAGGTGCTGTGGGGCATGATGCTGTTCGACAGCATCCGAGCGGTCGATTACCTCACGTCGCGCGATGACGTCGACAGCGATCGCATCGGCACCCTCGGGCTGTCGATGGGCTCCACGATGGCGTGGTGGCTGGCGGCGCTCGACACGCGGGTGGCGGTTTGCGTCGATCTCTGTTGCCTCACCGCCTTCGACGCGCTGATCGTGGCGGGCGATCTCAGAGGCCACGGCGTCTACTATTACGTGCCTCGGCTCTTGAAGCCCTTCTCGACGGCGCGGATCAACGCGCTGATCGCGCCCCGCCCACACCTGGCGCTGGCCGGCAACAACGACCGCCTGACGCCGCCGCGGGGACTGGACCGGATCGACGCGGCGTTGCACCGCGCAGACGCCGATGCCGGGGCGCCGCCCGGCGCCTGGCGGATTTCGCCGAGGTGGTCGGCGGTGTGGACGAGGATGGCCATCGAGCCGCCAATCTCGTCCTCTCCCTCCCAGGT
>JBOGUE010000421.1:0-4676 GCA_050695955.1 Thermomicrobiales bacterium
GGGGAAGGGACAACGATTGCGGCCGGTCCGCCGTCGCCATCGCCGTCAGCATCGCCCAAGCCGGCCATACGGATTGCGGCGTATCCAACCGCCAACACCACGAACACGAGCGCAACGGTCGACACCGCGCCGACCGACCACCCACGCGGCGACCACCACGGCCGGGCGTCACCTCGTAGAGGCGGACCGGCGTGTCCGCCCGTCCCAACGACCGCGCCACCCGCGAATCCAGTACGCCTCCCAAGTCGTTGCACGACCACACGCCAATCGCGCGGAGGCGTCTGCGCGACCGCCCCGTTCACGGCAACCCCGTTCGGCACTGGCGCGATTTCTTCATCGACCAATTCGTCCCAGATGCCCATCAGCACCCCCTCGGGCGGGGCGAACGCGGTGTCGAGCGTCCGCAAGCGGAGGTCGGTCGCATCGAGCCAGGCGTCGGTAGGTGGCGAGCCGCCGTCGCTTAGCACGTCGAGCGCTCGGTCGAAACGGTCGACCGCGTCGGGGTCGTCACGATGCATTGGTCGTCTCCTCTGGACCCGGTTCGACGCGCAGGATCTGGCGCAGGCGGGCGTAGGCGCGGAACTGGCTGCTCTTGATGGCGGCGTGGCTGCGTCCCAGCGCCTCGGCGATCTCCGGACCCTTTAGGCCTGCCAGGCGCATCTCGACGATGCCGCGTTGGTCGTCGGGGAGTTGGGTGAGCGCGGCTAGCAATTCGCGGCGTTGGTCACCGGCGATGGCAACGGGCTCTGGCGCTCCGTCGGGATCGTCAGCCTGCACGTCGAGCGCGGCATCGATCGGCAGGTCCGGCCGCCGGCGCCGGAGGTCGTCCAGCACCGCGTTGTGGGCGATGGCGAAGAGCCAGGCGCGGAACGACCCGCCCCGGAATCCGTCCAGGCCGGCCAGCGCCCGCGTGAAGACTTGACCGGTCGCGTCGGCGGCGGCGTCCGGGTGACCCAGGCGGCGATAGCAGAAGCGGTAGACCGGCTCGGCGTAGCGGTGGTAGAGCGGCGCGAAGGCCCGCCGGTCGGCCCGCGCCCGTTCGACGACGGCCAGATCGTCCGCTGCCGTCTCCGTGTCGGCTTGCTCGGCGTACTCCGAGACCCGCATCATCGTCCCTCGCCGCCCGGTCTTGGTTGCACCCGCTTATTCTCTTAGACGCAAGACATGAGAAAGGGTTGCACGACCCCTTGCCGATTGTCGCCCCCTCCGGTAGCGTTCGCGTCGCTCCGTCTCCCCGCTCTCGCGCACGGGCCGGGTACCCTTTGGGTGGCGGCTGCGGGTGAGAGATTTCAACGAAAGGACCGCGCGACCGATGACCGATTCGCTGACGCTGCTGCCGCGCCCGTCGACGTTGACGATGACCGACGGATCGTTCCCGCTGGCAGCCGACACCCGGATTCAGGTTGCCGGCACGCCGAGCGCGGCGACGATGCACACCGCGCGCGGCCTGCAAGATGCCCTCGCGGCGCAATTCGGCTTCGTGCCGCCGATCGTGCCGACAGATCAGCCCGAAGAACGGGACATAACGTTCATTCTTGATAGCGGTGAGGACGCAGCCGGCGTCGGTCTGCAGGGGTATTCGCTCCGGATCGGCGACCAGGGCGTCACGGTGGCGGCCAACGGCGAGCCCGGTCTCTTCTACGGCGCGCAGACGCTGATCCAGATCGCGAAGTCGGCGGGCCGGCTTCTCCCTGGCCTCACGATTGAAGATGCGCCGGTCCTGCCCAATCGCGGGCTGATGCTCGATGTCTCGCGGGGGAAGGTGCCGACACTTGAGACGCTGATCGACCTGATCAAAACCCTGGCGCATTACAAGTACAACCATTTCCAGCTCTACACCGAGCACACGTTCCACTTCCCGAGTCACCCGGAGATCGGGGCTGGCGCCGGGTCGATCACGCCGGACGACATACTGGCCCTCGACGCCGTTTGCCGCGCCCACCACGTCGAACTCGTGCCGAATTTCCAGTCACTCGGGCACCAGCGTGCCCTCCTGGGCCTCGAACGCTATGCCCATCTGGCAGAAACGGACTGGATCTTTTCTTTCGCGGTGAGCAACGAGGGGACGTATGAACTGCTCGACGAACTCTACGGCGATCTGCTCCCCGCCTTTTCGTCGGCGTGGATCAACGTCAACGCCGACGAGCCGTGGGACATGGGGCTCGGCCAATCGAAGGCGCTCACTGACGAGATTGGCGTCGGTCGTGTCTACTTGACCTACATCCAACGCCTGCACCAATTGGCCACCAAGCACGGCAAAAAAACGATGATGTGGGCCGACATGTTCTGGCACCATCCGGACCTGATCGTCGAGATGCCGGAAGAGATCCTCTTCCTCGACTGGTGGTATGAACGGAAGGAACGCTTCGACACGGTCGATGCCATCGCCTCCGCTGGTCGCCGCTTCTGGGTCTGCCCCGGCACGTCGAGTTGGACCACCTTCTTCCCTCGGATCGAGAACGCTGTCGCAAACATCGAAACCTTTGTCCGCGACGGCGTCGCGGCCGGGGCCGAGGGGATGTTGCTGACCGATTGGGGCGATGGCGGCCACTACCAGATGCTCTCCAACTCCTGGTATCCCTACCTGTGGGGTGCGGAATGCGGCTGGACCGGCAGCACGACTAACCTGGCGACCTTCGAGGACGCTTGCGGCCGCCTCTTCTTGGGCGATTACAGCGGGCAGGTCGTCGCCGCGCTGCACCGCCTCGGGGCGTCGATGCAGATCGACCCACGCTGGACGACGACCTGGAACACGCCGCTCGCCCTCTGGGAGGATCCGCTGGCCGGCGACCTCTGGCGGCAGACACCGGAGAAGGCCGTGACGGAGTCCCACGCCGCCGCCGAGGCGCTCTTTCCCCTGCTACAGGCCGTGCGTGACCCCGGTATCCGGGCCGATCTCGGTTTCGCCGCCACCCTGATCCGCTTCGCCTGCGACAAGGTCACCACCGCCCGTGCGATTCATCAAACCCTCGCCGGCCTCGCCTCGGGCGAGCTGGCGACGGACGAAGGCTCGCCGCGTCTCGACGCCCTGATCGCCGAGGTCGAACACCAGCGCGCGGCCCTGCCGGCGTTGATCGTCGAGTTCGAGCAGCGGTGGCTGGCCCACGCCCGCCGTAGCGAAATCCAGGGCAACCTCGACCGCTACGCCGGGTTGCTGACGCGCTACGACGAGGCGATCGCCTGGCTGGAAGGCCAACTCGAGGCCGCCACCGCCGGTCTGCCGGTCGATGCCGCCCTGGAGACGTACGACCGCGGCGACTACGCCGTCCTCTGGCAGGCATCGCTACGCAACATCCAGCGCTTGGCCGAGATCATCGGCGAAGAAGCATTGCCCCCCGATATTCGCGGCTGGCTCAGCGCGCTGGGCGAGCGCGCGACGTAGAGGCACAGTCCTTGTGCAATCTGCACATATCCCTTGGGCGTTCTCTGTCACAATGCATGATGACGGACTCCCGCGCGCGGCCGTAGCCTTCCTGGGTCACGATGGGGTGACAGGTCCAATTGTGCGTTAGCGCTGGCGCGCCCACGATGCGTCGTTCCGAGTGACTGAGGGAGGAGAGCCGCGATGGCGGTCGAGGTAGCGGTCAATAGGGAGGCGATTCTCGGCGTCCCGCCGAGCAAGGAGGAGGTCCTCGGTCGGATTCAGGCCGAAGGGATCAAGTTCATCAACCTCCAGTTCACCGACGTCATGGGCATCGTCAAGAGCGTGACGATCCCGGCCGGCATCTTCGACCACATCATCGACGGCGGGCAATGGATCGACGGCTCCTCGATCGCGGGCTTCACCCGCATCGCCGAGTCGGACATGTACCTCATCCCCGACCTCTCGACCTTCGCGGTCATTCCCTGGGAGCGCGGCGAGTTCACCACGGCCCGCGTCATCTGCTGGGTCTTCAACCCGAACGGCGACCCCTTCCCGGGCGACCCGCGCGGCGTTCTCTTCCGCCAGCTCGAACGCGCCGCCAAGCTCGGCTATCTCTTTAAGACCGGGCCGGAACTCGAATTCTTCCTCTTCTCGCAGGAGAAGAACGGCGAGATCTCAGTCCTGCCGCACGACCGCGGTGGGTACTTCGACTACTCGACCGACCTCGCCAACACCGTCCGCAAGGACATGGTCGTCTCGCTCGAGGAGATGGGGATCGACGTCGAGGCGAGCCACCACGAAGTCGCCATCGGTCAGCACGAGATCGACTTCGAATACGGCGACGCGGTGGAGACCGCCGACCGCGCCGTCACCTTCAAGTACATCCTGAAGGCGATCGCCCAGAAGCACGGGCTGCATGCGACCTTTATGCCGAAGCCGCTGGAAGGGATTAACGGCTCGGGCATGCACGTCCACCAAAGCTTCGGGTTCATTGACGGCGGCAAGAACGCCTTTGTTGACGAGTCGGACCCGTACGGCCTCTCCAAGATCGCCAAACAGTTCATCGCCGGCCAGCTCCACCACGCGCGCAGCATCTGCGGCGTGATCGCGCCGTTGGTGAACTCCTACCGCCGCCTGGTGCCGGGCTACGAGGCGCCAGTCTACGTTTCCTGGGCGCGCACCAACCGCTCGGCGCTAATCCGCGTCCCGGCGATCCGGGGCGGTCACACGGCGGCAACGCGGATCGAGCTGCGCTGCCCCGACCCGAGCTGCAACCCGTACCTGGCGTTCGCGGTGATGCTCGCCGCCGGCC
>JBOGUE010000422.1:0-3593 GCA_050695955.1 Thermomicrobiales bacterium
CGATAACGGCGCTGGAACTGGTCGGCGGCGCGGTCGCGCTCGCTACCCTGGGCGGGCTCAGTTTCACCAGCCACGCGGCCGCGCGCGAGTCATATCGGGCGTTGGCGGTCGCGTCGGACACCCTGCATCAGTTCGCGGTCTCCCTCTGGGTCGGCGGGCTAGCCCAGCTCGCGATCTCCTGGCCGCCTGGACGCGACACCGAAGACGACGGTTCGACCGAGGGCGACCCCATACGCCGTTTCTCCCGATATGCGCTCCTGCTCGTCGTCGTCGGCACGGGCACGGGGGTCTTGAATGCAGGCTTGGTCCTACCGGCCCTGCGCGAGCTGTGGGAAAGCGACTACGGCCGGATCCTGATCGCCAAAGCGACGATCCTTGTTCCCGTCCTGGCCCTGGCGACCTTCCACCGCGTGCGCCTGCGCCGGGCGGCCATCCGCGTCGGCGCCGCGTTGCAATCGACCGTGCGGCTGGAAGCGGCGATGGTCCTCCTCGTCGTCCTCGGCGGTTCGACCCTGGCGCTGCTGGCGCCACCGGCGACCGCGACCAGTGGCACGGTCGAGTTCATCGATCTGGCCGCGCCCCTGGCGGTCGAGGATCCGGCGCAAGCGCTCGCCGTTCGGCTGCAAATGGAGCCGGTCAAGCCGGGCGAGAACTCGATCACTGTCCTCCTGGAAAACGCGGACGGCACTCCGGCGCCCACCGATCAGGTTGCGCTTGTCCGGCTGACGTTCGAGAGCCTCAACTACGAAACCGAGCCGCGGGACACCGAGGCGTCTCCGAACGGCAAGGGTGGCTTTGTCACCGACGGTATGGAGCTCAGCCTCGGCGGCTGGTGGCGGGTGCAGGCGCTGGTGCGACGGCTTGGCCTGCCGGACGGCGCGGCAACGTTCTACTTCATGCTCCCCGACCCGAACGTGAACGGTATGGACGCGGTCGATGGCCCGTCTGGCAGTTCCGCCGAGGCCGTAGATCTCTTCCAGCGTGGCATGGCGACGATGACCGGGGCAACCCAAGTTCATTACATTCAACGGATCGCCGACGGTGGCGGCAATTACGTCGTCTCAGATCACCTCGTGGATGCGGGCGGGGCGGACCGGCCACCGGCGATGGACCTCAGCACCGACACCTTCCACATGATCACCGTCGGCGAGCGCCAGTGGTTTCGCCGGGACGACGGCGAGTGGACCGAACGCGACGCCGGGCCGGTGATCCCCCCGTCCGAGTGGGACGAGAGCTACCGCGGCGCGACCGGCCTGCAACTCGGCGCGACCGAGGAGATCGACGGCGAGATGGCCCAAATGGTCAGCTTCGTCGTCCCCGCCCGCGGCAACATCGACCCCGGTTGGTTCACCTGGTGGATCGGCCTCGACAGCGGCAAGGTGCTGCGGGAAACGATGGTCGCCCGCAGCCACTACATGCTCAACCACTTCATCAGCTACGACGAGCCGTTGAACATCAAGCCGCCAGTGGATGCGCCGGCGGCGACGCCCGCGAGATAGCAGCCCTCACCCCGGCGCCGTCCCCTCTCTCGCGCCCGGCGGGTACCCTCTGGGTGCGGGTTGGGGGGTGAGGGCTGCGCTGGGATGAGATCTGTTACAACCGTCGTCCACGCGCCAAGCGCAACCCGTTGAACGTCACGAGCAGCGACGTGCCCATGTCGGCCGCAACGGCAGTCCAGAGATTCACCACGCCGAACGCGCCAAGGACCAATGCCAGCACCTTGATGGCCAGCGAAAGCGAGATGTTCTGGCGAATCACCCGCTCGGTGCGGCGCGCGAGGGAAATGGCGTCGGCGACGCTCCCGAGGTCGTCGCGCATCAAGACCAGGTCGGCGGTTTCCAGCGCGACGTCCGTGCCGGCGCCGCCCATCGCGATCCCAACATCGGCCGAGGCAAGCGCCGGCGCGTCGTTGACGCCGTCGCCGATCATCGCCACCGGACCGTAGCGGGCGCGCAGATCAGCCACGGCGCTCGCCTTTTCGGCCGGCAGCAACTCCGCGCGCACCTCGTCCGCGCCGACTTCCCCAGCCAGCGCATTGCCTGTAGCGCGGTTGTCGCCGGTCAGCACGGCGATGCGCTCAATGCCGGCCGCGCGCAAGGCGGCCAACGCGGCGGCGGCGTTCGGCCGCGTCGTGTCGGCCACCGCGATCGCCCCGGCGAGACCGACGGCTCCATTTTGATCCACAACGCCAACCAGGAGGGGCGTTTGTCCCGCTGAAGCCATACGCTCGGCCGCGTCGAGCACGCCTCGATGACCATTAGGCGACGCGTCGGCGACGATTGCCCGTGCCGCGAACCAGCGTGGGCTGCCGACGAGCACGCGCCGCCCTTCGACGATCGCCTCCGCGCCCCGGCCAGCGGTCGCCGTAAAATCCGCGGCGGTGGGAACGGCGATCCCCTCATGGAGCGCCCAGGCGACAACTGACCGTGCCAGCGGGTGCTCGGACAATGCTTCGACGCCCGACGCCAGGCGCAGAACCTCTCTGATCGTGAAGTCGTCGCTTGCGACAACATCAGTCACCGCCGGTCGGCCGCGCGTCAACGTGCCCGTCTTGTCGAACGCGACCACGCGGGCGCGTCCAGCCGCCTCTAATGCCGCGCCGCCCTTGATCAGGACGCCGCGCCGCGTTGCCGCGCCGATGGCCGACACGATTGAGACCGGCGTCGAAATAACTAGGGCACAGGGACAAGCGATGACCAGCAATACGAGCGCGCGATAGATCCAGGTATCCGGATCGGAGACGAGTGATCCCACAATCGCGAGCGCCGCCGCGCCCGCGATCACGACCGGTGTGTAGATGGCCGCGAAGCGATCGACCAGCGCCTGTGATGGCGCCCGGCTCCCCTGCGCCTCTTCGACGAGATGGATGATCCGCGCCAATGTCGAATCAGTGGCCTCCCGCTCGACCTCGACGGTCAAGGCGCCCGGACCGTTGACCGTGCCGGAGAGGACCCCATCGCCGGCGGCCTTGTCGACCGGCATGCTTTCGCCGGTAATCGCACTTTGATCGACCGCCGACGCGCCCGCGACGATCCGACCATCGGCGGGCACCCGGGCGCCGGGCTTGACCCGGATCAGATCGCCCGCGCGTAGCGCCGCCACCGGCACGACGACCTCGGCGCCGTCGTGCAGCCGCACCGCCTCGTCCGGAGCCAACTCCATCAGCGCCCGGATCGCCCCCCGGGTGCGGTCGATCGTCAACGCCTGGAGCGTGCCGCCGAGGGCGAAGAGGACGATCACCATCGCCCCCTCCGACCAATCACCGAGGGCAGCCGCGCCGATGGCGGAGACCGTCATCAGCACGTTCATGTCGAGCCGCCGAGTGCGGATCGCCTGCAGACCAGCCCGGGCAAACGCCCACCCGGCCACAACCATTGCCGTCGCGTAGACGACGTCGACGACGATTGCTGAAGCATCCAGCAGCGAGAGGACGAACGCCAAGACCCAGAGGATCGTGCCGCTTGCGGTCGGCAACAGCTTGCGCTCGCGCCACCAGGGCCGCCGCGCTGGTAAACGCTGTCCCGCCGCGCGCGGCGTCGCCTCATAGCCCGCGCGCGTCACCGCGCCAGCGACGGCGGTCACCAGGCCAGCGT
>JBOGUE010000423.1:0-2062 GCA_050695955.1 Thermomicrobiales bacterium
GGACTGCGCCGCCTCGTCGTCGAGGCCGGCCGGCTCCAAGACATCTACATGGACGAGTTCCAGGTGGGCTTGACCGGCAATCAGTTGCTCTCCAACGTCTTGACCCGCGCCCGGAACGAAGGTGTGCCCAAGCCGCGCGTCTACTCGCATTCAGTCGGGCTCTTCCTGCACGAGCCAGGACCGCTGATCGGTCTGCCCTGGGAACAGGAGCGGTGTCCCGGCCGCGGTGACGTCACGCTGGCCCACAACAGTTGCTTCACGATGGAGCTTTCAGTGCAGGCGGCGGTGCCGGAGTGGGACGGCGAAGCGGTGGTGATGCCGCTGGAGGAGGTCGTCGCCTTTACCGACACCGGCTGCCGGACGTTGGACGGCCGGCAAACAGCGCTGCACCTGATCTGAGATGACGGGGATATGGAACGCGCGTGCAGACGGCTCGGCAGCGGCGGGGATTCCGCCGCCGGTTCAATAAGGAAAGGAGATCGGCTATGCCGTCACGATACCCCACGGGATCCATCAGCAGCCCGATTGCCCGACGATCCTCACGCCGTTCGCTCCTGGGCCGCGGCCTCGCCTTGGGCGCGGCCGGTCTGACTGGTTCCCTCGCCGGCCGCTCCTCGGTCGCCGCCCAGGACAAAACCGAATTGACCTTCATGCACTGGGGATCGTTGCTCGAAAAAGAGGAGATGGCCAAGACCATCGAAGCCTTCGAAGAGCTCCATCCCGATATCTCGGTCGACCAGCAGTACATCCCCGGCGACTACGACACCAAGCTCAACGCCCTGGTCGCGGCGGGGGATGTCCCCGACGTCTTCTACATCGGGTCCGGCCCGCTTTTCGAATGGGCGCTGGAAGGTCGGCTCCTCGATTTCACGCCGTATGTCGAGCAGTACCCGACGGTCCAGGATCGCCTCCCCCAAACGTTCATGTACTCTGAACCGGGCCGCACGGTCGGCAACTGGATCGCGATCGAGATGTGCACCCTCTACTACAACCGCGATCTCTACGACGAAGCGGGCGTCCCCTATCCCCCGGCCACGGCCGAGACTGCCTGGACCTGGGACCAGCTAGTCGAGACCGCGAAACTGCTCACGCTCGACAACGACGGCCGGAACGCGACGGAGTCGGACTTCGATCCAGACAATATCAAGCAGTACGGCATCACGATCCCTCGCTGGTTCTACGCCTGGTATCCGCTGGTGCGCAGCAACGGCGGCGATATCACCGACGAGACGGGGACGCAATTCACACTCGACAGTCCCGAGGCGGTCGACGTCTTCCAGAAACTCCAAGACCTCATCTACGTGCATCACGTCTCGCCGACGCCGACGCAAGAAGAGAACCTGCCGGCCACCAACATCCGCTTGCAGACCCGGCGCGTGGCTACCGCGATCGACGGCCAATGGGCGCTGCTCGACGTCGCGGCGGCGGGCATCAACTTTAGCGTCGGTGTGCTGCCCAAGCTCCAGGAACCGGTCACGCATCTCTCGTGCGCCAGCACGGTGATCAACGCCGACACGCCGAACCTCGAGGCAGCGATCGAGTTCTACGTCTCCCACACCAATCCCCAACTCAACATCACGCCGTTCGCCAACGGCCTCTGGATGCCGATGGAGCGGAAGTACTACACCGACCAGGCGCTCATCGACTCGTGGACCGCCAACGACGCGCACCCGCCCGAATACCGCACCGCGGTGATGGACTACACGCTCAACCATGGCGTGCGCGGACCGGCCGAAGCGCTCAAGAACTGGGCGTCCATCGACCCCCGGGGCGCCTCGAGCCTGGACCCCCTCTGGACCGGCGAAAAGAACGCGCAAGACGCGCTCGCCGACATGAAGGCCGCCGTGCAACCGCTGCTGGAAGGCAAAACGCCAACCGAGTAGACCACGGGCGCCGTCATCATCGTTCGTCGTAGGGGAGGGACCTGCGCCCTCCCCATCGCCCACCGGGCGATACGCCGCGCAGCGGCCCGTTCAATCCACCGATGACGGCCCGGTTCATGAGGATGAGACGGCCGCTGCGCGGCGTGTCGTCCTTCGGACGACGGGAGGGCGCGGGTCCC
>JBOGUE010000424.1:0-2998 GCA_050695955.1 Thermomicrobiales bacterium
ATTCTGACATCGTGTTGAGCATGGCCGATCCCGATAATCTCGACGCCGGGTGGCCGGAAGGCGAAACTCGGGTGGGTTTCCATGCACGCGTATTGGCGACCTTTCGGGCCATTTTGACCGATTTCGCGACACATTCGGTGGTGGTTGTTGCCCACGGCGGCGTCATCGGCTCGTTTCTCACCCAAGTCCAAGGCGAGTCACCGAACAACCTTGCGGCCTACGATTTGTCGAACTGTGGACTGACGCATCTCGCGATCACGCCGGATCACACCGCCGTTCATCTCTTGAACGACGTCGTGCACCTCGAAATCCTCTCTGCCGAAGAGGCCGACGGATAATCCCGACCCACACGTGGGAGGAACTCGGTTTGGCGTCCCTTATATACAAGGCAGATCGCGACTGCGATGGCCGGATTGCTCTCGTCGTTTCCGGTGTAACTATTGATGGGTGACCACGAAGGATCGACGGTGACAGACGCGCGCGCTGCGATCGACGAACCGATTCGGACGTCCATTGGTCATTTCACCGACCAATCCGCACGGACTGGATGCACGGTCATCCTCTTCGATCGACCGGCCATCACGGCTGTGGACGTACGAGGAGGCGCGCCTGGAACGAGAGAGACTGACCTCTTGGCGCCAGGCAGATTGGTCCGGCACGCCGATGCAATTCTATTGACAGGTGGCAGCGCGTTTGGGCTGGCCGCGGCGGACGGTGTCATGCGCTTCCTGGCAGACGGAGGGCGCGGCGTCCAAACACGGGCGGGTCGTGTGCCGATCGTTCCGAGCGCGGTCGTCTACGATCTCGGCGTCGGTTCACCGATCGCCCCGGATGCGGTTGCCGGCCGGCGTGCCTGCGAGAACGCTGTTCCGCTTTCAGAGGTGACTCGCGGGCGCGTCGGGGCGGGCACTGGAGCCACGACGGGCAAGCTCATAGGGACCGAGTCCGTTATGCTTGGTGGATTGGGCGTCGGGGCATGGACGTGGGATGGTTGCCTAGTCACCGCCGTAGCGGTCGTCAACGCCTTTGGCAAAGTGATGCATGGCCGATGCGACGATGAAAGTCACCTGGCGCCACTGCAGGCGGTTTTCGCCGATGGTGACCCGGTCGAGTACGGACGGGAATCGACAACACTCGCGGTCGTGCTTGTCGATGCACCGGTCGACTATTCGACGCTGGTGCTCTGCACGGTTGCCGCACACGATGCCCTGGCACGAACCATTGTCCCCTGCCACTCTGTTTTTGACGGCGACGTCGCCTTTGCCGTAGCACTTCGGAATGCCGGCAGCGTTGCCCCAGCTGACGCACTCAGAATCGGAACGGCCGCCGGCATCGCCGTCGAGCGGGCGATTCTCGACGCCACCACGGATGATTGATGATGACGCAGCCGCTCGTCTTTGCGATTTCTACCCGAGCGAGCGCTTGGCGTACGCTCGACTGGTGGATTTCGACTGCTCATGACGCCGGTGCCCTGCCGCTCGACATCGAGTTGACCACCGCGCTTCGCCGTCGCCGGCTCGGCATCACTTCTTGGCGCCAGGCGCTGATGCGGCCAGAGGTTGCGAGCGTCTGGATTCGCGCAACGCGGATTGGACCACCGTCGCTTGCACTTTCTACTGAGATGCTTAGTCCACCGACAATCTGCACGCCACATCAGACCATTTGCCTCCAACACGATGCCATTGCCGACCCTAAGGGCGATCTCGACGACGCGGTCGCGAGCGCAGCTCGATTGCGGGCATCGCTCGAGCCGTCAACGCGGGTAGCGTTGGCAGTCACGCCAATCAACCCTGGCGGCGGGCGCGAACACTTGGTAAGGCTTCAGGCACTGCGACTTCGGGCAGCCGAGTGGGATGTCGACCTCGCGTTGGACTTGACGGGCAAACTCGACGAAACCTGGGAAGCAGAGGCGGCCATGCTGCGGATGTCGAAGCGACTGGCAGTCATTCGATTGGGCTATCCTCCGCCCAACGCACCGGGATCGACAAAGTGGAAACTGGTGCGGCGCATTCTCTCGGCCGCGGTCGACGTGGAGTTCTCTGGGGTTGTGGCCATCGCGCCCACGGTGCGACCTTGGCGCCTGGTCGGAAGCGCCGATGCCGAACGGGAGCCGCGGCAGTCCGTTGCCGATTTGCGGTCGGACTTTCGCACCCGCTCGTTAGCCCTCCATGAGTCTTCGCGCCAACGCGGTGCACGCTAAAGATCCGAGGCACCGCCGGGGCAGCCCGTTCGGCTACCCCAGCAGAGGCTATTCTGGCCCAAGGAGAGGGGCAAGTTCGTCTGGTTTACCGCTTGGTGTACTGAGGCGCCTTGCGGGCCCGCTTGAGACCGACCTTCTTTCGCTCCTTTACGCGCGGGTCGCGTGTGAGGAGTCGCTCTTTTTTGAGTGTCGGGCGCAACTCTTCGTCGGACCGGACGAGCGCACGTGAGATGCCATGCTGCACAGCGCCGGCCTGACCTGACATGCCGCCGCCGACGACCTTTACGATAACGTCGTATCGCTCCAGGGTGCCGGTTAGTCGCAGCGGACGCTGAATCCGCGCTTGATGGATGACCCGCCCCCCGAAGTATTCAGGCGAGGTCTTGCCGTTGACCGTGATTACGCCGGAACCGGGGTAGAGACGAACGCGAGCAACCGCGCACTTGCGCCGACCTGTTCCGTAGTGATAGCGGGTCTTGGCGCTCTTTGCGGGTCGTTCCGCCTTTTCCTTTTCGACCTTTTCCGGCTTCTCAGCCGTTTCTGTCACGTCCACTGCTTCTCCCATCTCGGTTGCAGACCCATCCGCTCTGACTGGGAACTAGAATGGCAGTTCCTTCGGCTTGTGATTGGCGTGAGGGTGGGCCGGCCCTGCGTAAACCTTCAACTTCTTTAGTTGTTTCTCGCCCAGCACATTCCTCGGCAGCATGCCACGGACCGCCGATTCGATGATGCGCTCCGGGTGCCGTTTGCGCACATCACGCAGCATGATCTGCTTGAATCCACCGGGGTACCCAGAGT
>JBOGUE010000425.1:0-4841 GCA_050695955.1 Thermomicrobiales bacterium
GGGCGGTCTTCCGCGACCAGACCTTCTGGATCTCCCTCCAGCATACCTTCGTCTTTGTGATCGCCTCCGTGATGTTGGAGACGCTGCTGGGACTCGGCCTGGCGCTGCTGGCCAAGGAACCGACCCGGGCGTCACGGGCAACGCGTGTGCTGCTGCTGCTGCCCTGGGCGATTCCCCCCGTGGCCAACGGGCTGGTCTGGTCGTTCATCTTCGACTCGAAGTACGGCTACCTCAACGTCGCGCTGCACCGCCTCGGCTTCATTGACGAGTTCGTCCGGTGGCTCGGCGACCCGTCGCTGGCCATGCTCGCCGTCATCACCGCTTATGTCTGGCGGACCACCCCGTTCACCGCGCTGCTGCTGTACGCCGCGTTGCGCGGCATTCCAGACGAGCTGTACGATGCGGCCGAAGTCGACGGCGCAGGAGCGTGGCAGCGGTTCCGCGCCATCACGTTGCCGTTGCTGGTGCCCACGTTGACCGTTGCCCTGGTCCTGCGCACGACCTTCGCCTTCATGGTCTTCGACGAGATCTTCGCGCTGACCCAGGGTGGGCCGGGCAACGCCACCTGGGTCGCGGGCTGGTATGTCTACCGCCACGCGTTCCAGCCGCCATTCGAGATTGGCATCGCCGCGGCGTCCGCGTACGTGCTGGCGATGATTATCGCCGTCTTTGCCTTCCTGTATATCTGGCTCGCGCGACGCGCGCCCGGAGCCGAGTGGTAGCCCGGTCACAACAAGGAGTGGGAGGATGGCCTCCAGGAGGCGTTCCACAAACTATCGCCTCGGGGTAGGAGTGGGGAACGTGCTCGCGATTGCGTTCCTCTTGTTTCCCATCCTGGCCGTGGTTCTGGGCAGCGTTCAGACCGAGCGATCCTTGATCGCCGACCCGCTCAACCCCCTGCCGGATGAGTTCACGCTGGGTAACTTCCTGCTGGTGATCACCGGTGGTGAGTATCGCAGCCCGGGCATGGAGACGGCGATGCTGCCCGCCAGCATCCAACACTTTCCGCGCGCATTTGCGAATAGCGTGTTCGTCGCCATCAGCGTGACGCTGCTCACCGTAGCCTTCGGCAGTATCGCCAGCTATACAATTGCGCGGCTCCGCTTCCGGTGGGCGCGCACCTTCATGTATGTCAACCTGGCCACCCGGATGGTGCCGCTGATCGTACTGGTGGTTCCGTTGTATGTGCTGCTGCAGAAGCTGCGGCTGCTCAACTCGCTGCCGGGGTTGATCCTGACCGAAGTTGGCTTCCTGCTGCCGCTTACCATCTGGATCCTGGTCGCCTACTTCGCCACGCTGCCCCAAGAGCTCGAGGATGCGGCGCGGATCGATGGCTGCTCTCGCATGAGAGCGTTTCTCGGCATCATCTTGCCGCTCTCGGCGCCTGGCCTGACCGCGGCCGGCGTCATCGTGTTCATTATCTCCTGGCACGAGCTGCTGCTCCCGCTGGTCGTGATTACTCGCCCGGAGCTGACGACCGTGCCGATCGTGCTGAGCAGCCTGGTCAGCGATTTCTGGGTGTTCTATACGCTGATGATGGCCATCACGCTCCTGGCCCTGCTGCCGACCGTCCTGCTGGTGCTCCTGCTCCAGCGCTACGTCGTCAGTGGCCTGACCAGCGGCGCGGTGAAGGGGTAGGTGCATTCAGGATGCCCGCGCAGGTACGTATGGCGGTCGTCGGCGCCGGGCTCATCGGCGTGCGCCATGCCGAAGTCTACGCCGACTACGACCGCTGCCGGCTCGCGGTCGTGTGTGACGTGCAGGAGGCGCGCGCACGCGAGCTCGCGGAGCGCTTCGGCTGCGACTGGTGCACGGACGTTTGGGAGATCGCGACGTCCGATGTCGATGGGGTGAGTCTGGCGACGCCGGACTTCGCCCACACCGAGCCGGCGCTGGCCCTCCTTGCTGCCGGCAAGCATGTGCTGTTCGAAAAGCCGCTGACCACCGATCTCGCCGAAGCCGGTTGGATTGTGGAGGCCGTGCGCGAACGGGGCGTGAAGGCGATGATGAATCTGCCTCGCCGCTGGAACCCGCACTTCGTCGCGGTGAAACGTGCCGTGGAGGCGGGGGAGATCGGCCGGCCAGTGATGGGGTACGTCCGGCTGTCCAATACGCTCCACGTGCCGACCAGCATGTTGGAGTGGGCCGGGCGGAGCGGGCCGCAGTGGTTTCTTCTCCCGCACAGTATGGATCACATGCGCTGGGTGCTCGGCCAAGAGGCACGCCGCGTCTTCGCGACCGGCCGCAAGGGCGTGCTGACGGCGCGCGGCATCGATGCCTTCGACGCCATGCACGTCGTCGTCGACTTCGATGACGCCTTCGCGACCTTTGAGACCACCTGGATCATTCCGGAGAACTGGCCGGAGATCGTTGAGACCCAGTTCGTCCTGTACGGCTCGGAAGGACGGATCGGCCTGGACGGCAACGCCGTGTTGCTGGCCACGAACCTCGCCAGCAGTACCCGGCCGTTCGGCACGGGAAACCAGAGCGTCTATGGCAAGTCGCCATCGTTCACGGTGGCAGAGATCCGCCATTTCGTCGACTGCCTGGCCGACGACCAGCCACCGGCAGGCGCGACGGTGGAGGACGGTCGCGCGGTCGTGGCGATGATCCGAGCGGCCGAGCTCTCGATCGAGAAGCGCCAGCCCATCGACGTGGCCAACCTGATTCGTGACGAGACCCAGTGCCGGCCGAGTCCCGACCTACCCGCGAAGACCGCGAGGCAGCCAGGAGCAGCAAGCGAATCTGCTGAACGACGCTCTATCACGTCCGCAGCCGCGGATCGAGGGCGTCCCGCAGGCCGTCGCCGAGCAGGTTGAAGCCAAGGACGGTGAGGCCGATGGCGACGCCGGGGAAGATGGCAGCCCAGGGGGCGATCTGGAGGAAGCCGTAGCTGCTGCTGACCATCGAGCCCCAGCTTGGCGCTGGCGGCTTGTTGCCGAGACCGAGAAAGGCCAGCGACGCCTCGGCCAGCACCGCGAAGGCGAAGTTGAGCGAGGCGTGGACGATCAGCGGCGCGGTGATGTTGGGGAAGACGTGCCGGATCAGGATGCGCGACGTCGGCGCCCCGATAGAGACGGCAGCTTCGACATAGACGGTGTTGCGCACGCTGAACACGGAGGCGCGCACCACCCGCATGAAGGTCGGCATGTAGACAATGGCGATGGCGACCATTGCGTTCGTCAGGCTGTTGCCGAGCATGGTGATGATCGCGATGGCGAGCAAGATCGCCGGGAAGGCAAAGACGACGTCCATCAGTAGCGTGAGAATGTTGTCGGTCCAGCCCCGGAAATAGCCGGCGACGAGTCCCAAAACGACGCCGATCGAACCGGCGAGTCCGACCGCGATCACGCCGACCTGAAACGAGATCCGCGTGCCGTGCAGCAGCCGGGTGAAGATATCCCGGCCGAACTCGTCGGTGCCGAGCCAGTAGGTGCTGTTTGGCTCCTTGAGCCGGTCGGAGATGAACTGTTCGGTCGAGTCATATGGCGCGATGAGTGGTCCGATGACGGCGAGCACGGCGAAGAAGCCGACGATCAGCGCCCCGGTCATCGCTAGCCGCTGCCGCCGGATCACCGACCACATCGACGCCCGGCGCGGCTTCCGCGCCAAGGCGGCCAGACGTCCCGGCGGCGCGACGCCGAGCTCTTCGGTTGTCTCTGCCCGCGCCTGCATCACTTCGGCCCCATCACGCCCGGTTCGTCTAGAAACTCCCGTCATGCCGAGCTTGCGATGAATCGGCCCGTTCGCGTCGTGAAAGCGAGATTCCGGGTACCTCGGAATGACGGTTGGGTGATTCGCCCTGCCCCCTGACTCCTAACTCCTAACTCCTGACCCCTCCGTTCACGCCGCCCGCAGCCGCGGGTCGGCGACCGCGTACAGCACGTCCACCACCAGGCTGATCAGGACGAAGATCGTCGCCATGACGAGCGTGACGCCTTGCACGACGGGGTAGTCGCGGTTGGCGATCGACTCGAAGATGTAGCGGCCAATCCCCGGCATGCCGAAGATTGTCTCGATGATGACCGTGCCGCCGAGGAGGCCGGCCATCTGGATACCGGCGATGGTGATCACCGGCAGCGCCGCGTTGGGCAGGACGTGGCGCAGCAGCACCCGCGAGTTGCGCAATCCCTTCGCCCGCGCCACGCGCACGTGCTCTTGGCTGAGCACCTCCAGCACCGCCGATCGTGTGTTGCGCATCATGATCGCGGCGAACGGCAGACTGAGGCTGATCGAGGGCAGCACCATGTTCTTCAGGTTTTGCACCGGTTCCTTGGTGAACTCGACGTAGCCGATCGGCGGCAGCCAACGCAGCCAAATGGCGAAGACAAGGACCAGGACCGTCGCTAGCAGAAAATTCGGCACCGAGACGCCGATCAGAGTCGTCACCGTCGCCGCGTAATCGAGGGACGAGTTGCGCCGCACCGCCGCCAGTATCCCGACCGTCACCGCCGGCACGATGCCGATCAGCGCCGCCAGTGCCGCCAGTTCCGCCGTCACCGGCAACCGCAGGCGCAGCTCCTCATTGACGCTTCGTTTCGTGCGCAAAGAGGTTCCGAGATCCCCCTGCACGACGTGCTCCATCCAGCGCAGGTACTGCACCGGCTGCGGCTGATCGAGGCCGTACGATTTGCGGACAGCCTCGATCACCTCAGGCGTCGTCCGCTGATCGACGCCGATGGCGAGCAGCGTTGCGTCGCCCGGAATCAACCGGACGAGCGTGAACGTCACCACCGAAACCCCGATGAGCACCGGCACCAGCAGCGCCAGGCGGCGCAGGATGTACTGAAGCATCAGGCGTTAGGTATTAGGCGTTAGGCGTTAGGCGTTAGGCGTTAGGC
>JBOGUE010000426.1:0-4309 GCA_050695955.1 Thermomicrobiales bacterium
CCGCCCTACCGTTCCCCGCGCACATAGGGCGTACCAAGCGCGGCGGGCAAGGCGGCGCGGCCGGCAAGGAGAGCCAGGGCGAACATGATGCCGAGGTAGGGGAGCATGGTGACGAACTCGCTGCGCACGGAGATGCCGGCGATCTGGAGGCCGTCGCCGAGGGCGCGCAGCATGCCGAAGAGGATGGCGCCGGCGAAAATACGGTACGGGTTCCAGCGGCCGACCATCGCCAGGGCGAGGGCAATGAAGCCCTGGCCGACGGTGACGTCGATGGTGAAGATGCCGAGGTCGGCGACGGTGAGAAAGGCCCCGGCGAACCCGGCCATCGTGCCGGCGAGGGCGATCGCCAGATAGCGGACGCGGCCGACGCTCACCCCGGCGGTGTCGGCCGCGACCGGGTTCTCGCCGGCCGCGCGCACATTCAGCCCGAACCGGGTCCGCGTCAGCAACAGCGCGCAGCATGGAACGAGTGCCCAACTCAGGTAAACCAGCAATTGGCGGTCAAACAGTGGGCCGCCGATCGTCGGCATCTCGCTGAGGATTGGGACGGTGATCTCCGGTAGGTTGAGCGACTGGGAGGAGGCGCCGGGGCTGTCGGCAGACCGTCACCTTGCCTGGACCGAGGCATTCTGGCAGGCGATTGCCCCGAAGACCGATGGGACGTACGTCAACTTCCTCGAAGATGAGGGTGAGGGGCGGATTCGCGCGGCCTACCCGCCGGCGACCCACGCGCGGCTGGCCGAGGTCAAACGGCGCTACGATCCGACGAACCTCTTCCGGCGGAATCAGAACATCACGCCGGCGCGCTAAGGTTTTGCTTGTCCGGTGTCGGGTGCTGGGAGACGTTACCGGCACCCGACGTTTTCGAGCCGGCAGCTCATGTGCTCATGCGGGCGTGAGGAATGCGACCGCCTGGACTTCAACGTTCGTCCCGTCGGGCAAGAGTGAACGCCACATCCATTCGCCTGGCTCGGCGCGGAGGAGTCTGCCGCCGGCGCAGATGGCCCAGATCGAATCGTCCGGGGCGGGCAGGAAGAGCTCGACCATGTCCTGCATGGGAATGTCGATGCCATCGGCGGCCGGCTGCCAGGTGTCACCGGCGTCGGCCGAGACCTCGATCCGCCCGCGCGCGCCGACTTGCAGCGCGGGGCCGGCCAGCACGAGGTCTGGGCGCATTGGCGGGATGATGGTGGCGCGGGTGTAATCGGTGTGGAACTTCTGCCAGGTGCGGCCACCGTCGCGGGAGCGGGCGACGCCGCCCAGCTTGGGCGAGTCCGGCCTGCGCTGGTCGGTCTTCAGCGCGGCCGAGCCGAGGGAGACGAAGAGGAGATCGGGATCGGCGGGGTGGCCGGTGATGTGGTGGATGTCGGGGTCGGCGATGACCGGCAGATAGGACCAGGTCGCGCCGCCGTCGTGGCTGTCGAGCAGGCCGCCGACCTCGACCGAAGCGAGTAGCCGCCTCCCGCCCGGCGGGGCATAGATGTTCCGCACCGCGCCAGCCCGCGGCGAATAGGGCAGATACCAATCGTCGTAGCCGAGGAGCGCCCGGATGGCGTCGAGCTCGCGCCAACTCCGGCCGCCGTCCTGGCTACGGAAGATGCGCGCCGGCTCGGTGCCGCAGAGGATGGCGGCCGCGTCGAGTGGGTCGGGCGCGATGGTGCGGAACGCGGGCGCGGTCAGGCCATCACTGACCCGAGTCCAGTTCGCACCGCTATCCTCACCGCGAAAGAGCCCGTTGCCGTAGCTGCCGGCGAGAATGGTCGTCGTTCCATCCGGGGTCTGCCAGGCATGGATCGCGCTGATCCGCTGATCGGCGAGGCCTAGCGACTCCAGCTCGCCGCCACGAAGGTGGTAGACCCCGGCGTCTGTGCCGAGAACGGCGCTGACCATAGCTTGCTCCTTCCAGTCGATCTCATTTTTCTCGGAGAGGCTCGTCGAATCGTTATGTCCTGTGGCCTGGTCCCCAGGCGTCCGCGACCTGGCGCAGGATGCCGAGCTCGCCGGTGTGGTAGGCGTTGCTCGGGACCGGACCGAAGAGGTCGGTCTCCTCAGCAGAGACGATGGCGATGAATTGGTCAAGGTCGCGTCGGAAGGCCGCGATGCTCGCGTCCCAGTCTGCTTGCGTGGCTTGTGCGTCCGGCGCCGGCCAGTATTCGCGCGGCCACTCGCGTTCGCGGTACGCGGCGCTCGTGACGTACTCGAGGATATCGGCTTGCGTCAGCCGCAGGTGCTCAATCAGGTGCCAGAACGTGTAGGCGACATTGGGAGGTCGCGCATTGATCTGGGCGTCCGGGAAGTCCGCGGCCGCGGCGTCGAACCCCATATGGGCGTTCCCGCCGCGCAGCAGGTTGATCACTTGATCTCGCAGCATGCGATCACGATCCATGGCCACCTCCGTGCTCTGAGTGCGGCAACCGCCAGCGATCCGGCGCTCCGCGTTGGCAAAGCCAAGGATGACGGTCAATGCACCAGGAATCAAATCCGGGTTGGGGCGCATTCTGACGCGGAGGCGGTCCGTGCAATGGAAACGTCAGTGGTATTCCACTTGACCGGCGATCCCGTCGGAGTCTATGACCTCATAGATCAGCAGTAACGCTTCGACAAGCTCACCGATTGATCGCGCACGTTGAGCGCAGTAGGTGATGCCGGCGGGCGGCTGCTGGTCGTCATTCAATCGCAGGAAGTCGGCATTGTGAGTGACAACGACGCGACCCTCGGCATATGCCCTTGCCAGGACTACCGCGTCAGGGGTGTGCAACAGACCGGCGTCGGTTGCGGTTCGCACGTCGACGCCGTGCTGCCGCAACGCCCGCGCGACCGCGTTCGACACATGTACATCCAATTGAAACCGGACCCTACTCACCCTGCGGCCGCTTCAGCTTTTCTTGCGCCCGGCTGGGGTAGATCTTGCGATACTTCTCGGCGATCTCGTGTTCTCGTGCGATCGCGGCTTGAATATCGTTGCGGTGGTCCCAGTAGTAGGCAAGGGCCGCATAAACATCGCCGAGCGTGATCGTGGGGAACTCTTCGACGATCTCTTCCGGCGACATGCCCATCTGATCGTGCCAGATTACGACGTCGAGCACACGGATGCGGCTGCCGGCGATGCGCACCTTTGGCCCGCTTGCTCCTTCAACAATCTCGATGTGCTCCCGGCTCACGCTGACCATCGGCGATCTCTTTAACCCGACACGGGTTAGACCACGGGCACAATGGTAGCAGGGTGTTGCTGGACGCTTGGTTGCGCTCGGAGTGAGGGAGATTTTGATAATATCACGCGGATGGTTGCACCGAGTGCCAGGCGGCTCCTGGCGTCGCGTCCAACGCGTGGCGTTGAGTGGGTCCGATAGAGGAGGAAAGCACGATGCGGTTCTCACGACGGTACGGATTCAAGTTGGCCGGCACGCTCGGCGCGCTGGCGGCGAGCGGAAAACTGGTTTCATATGGCATGGCGGCGCCGATCCCGGTCGGGGAACCGGAGGAAGGGGGCGAGCCGCACGTCGGCGGCGAGTTCATCGTTGGCATCAGCGAGTTGCCGGATACCCTCGACCCCCACAAGACCGGTTCCGCCCAGGCCAGCACGATCCTCAGACTCGCCGGCGACTCCCTGATCGCCAAGGACTTCGACGGCAACTACGTGCCGTCCCTCGCCACCGAGTGGACCATTTCCGAGGACGGTCTGACCTGGACCTTTACCCTGCGCCAGGACGTGACGTTCCACGACGGTACGCCGCTCAACGCCGAAGCCGTCAAGTTCTCGTTCGACCGCATCCTCGATCCGGCGACCGTCGCGATCACCGCCGCCGGCCTGATCGGGCCGATGGCGAGCACCGCCGCGCCGGACGAGTACACCTTCCAGTTCACCCTCAGCGAGCCCTTCGCCCCGTTGCTCGACAACCTCACGGGCGGCACCGTCTCCATCGTCAGCCCGACGGCGGTCGAGTCGATGGGCGACGAGTTTGGGCAGAAACCGATCCTGACCGGGGCGTGGATGGTCGACGAGTGGCGGACGGGCGACCGGATTATCCTCAAGCGCAATCCGGACTATGTCTGGGCGCCGCCCTTCCTTCACCAGGACGAGGCGGCCTACATCGAGACGCTGACCTTCCAGTCGATCATCGAAGAAGCCTCGCGTATCGCCGCCTTCGAGGCCGAGGAAGTCCACCAGCTTAGCCTGCCCCCGACCGATGTCGAGCGCATCCAGGAGGGAGGTGACTTCTGGGTCGTCAACTACCTGCGCAAGGGTGTGGTCTTCCTCGAGTTCAACATCACCCAGCCGCCCTTCGACGACGTCAAGGTGCGCCAGGCG
>JBOGUE010000427.1:0-8048 GCA_050695955.1 Thermomicrobiales bacterium
GCCATGGGTCGGCCGCGCTCGCGTGCGGGGTGGCGCGAGCCAGATCGATGTCGGCGTGGCGCGCGGCCGCGAACTCCTTCGAGGTGATCCCCTCGGTCGGTACCGGCGCAAAGTCGGGGTCGCCGAGATACCGGAACCGATCCTGAAACGCGCGTCGTTGCGCTTCGATGATGAGATGCGTGGCCGCCGCGCTGCCGTGACCGTAATCGGCGATCCAGTCATGTTCCAGGATGTTGAGTGCTTCCTGAACCGTCGGACCGCCGTTTGTGACCGGCGACTGCACGATCTGGTAGCCGTGATAGTCGCCCGCCGGCACGTCGTCGTAGCAACGGACCTGGTACTCGGCGAGATCGCGCTCGCTGAGCACGCCGCCGTTCGCCGCCACGTCCGCTGCAATACGCTGGGCCGTCTCCCCCTTGTAAAACCCGTCGGCGCCGCGCTCGGCTATCAGGCGCAAGCTGCGACCCAGGTCGGTCTGCACCAACCGGTCCGGCGGTTCCATATAAGAGCCCGCGACCAGCAGGTTGCCGTCCGGCCTGAAATAGGTGCGAACCGTTTCCGGAAACCCGCGGAGGCGGGCGCTTTGCATCGCCAGCACGTGGGAGACATACCAGTCCAGCTCGTATCCCTCTTCGGCCAGCCAGATCGCGGGCGCCATCACCTGAGTAAGCGGCAATCGGCCGAATCGTTGATGCGCGGTGCAGAGGCATGCAGGCGTCCCCGGCACCGCCGGCGCCAGATATCCCGTGTTGTTCGCGTCGTCCTTGGTCGCGCGCCACTGGTAGACGCCGGAGCGTTGTTCGTTGTCGAGGAGCGTGAAGAGTCCCGGTTGGATCCCGCCTGGCAGCGGCGCGGTGCCGTCGATGACGAAGCTTCTACGCTGAGCTGCATCGTACGAGACCAGGACCGCGATGGCGCCAAGCCCGCTATTGAACGGTTCCACGACGCCGATCGCGAACCCGATCGCAACCGCCGCATCAATCGCGTTGCCGCCCTGCTGCAGGATTTCGATACCCGCTTCCGCCGCAAGGGGATGCATCGCGCCGACGGCGCCTTTGGTGGAGACCACCTCGGATTTGGTGATCCCGATCACGCTCCGTTTCGACATATCGTTGAATATCTCCTCCCAGTCGGGGGCGTCGTGGTTCAGGTCGGCTACGAGTTTTCAACCCACGATTGCTTGAGCGACGAACGAGTTGCGGCGAACGTGGGCTCATACCCATGCACACGATCTTGCAGCCCTTCCAGATTCAGGGCGTTGTAGGCATGGAGGTACGGCGCGCCGTCGTCCCACAGTTCCTGCTGGATCTGCGCCAGTTGCTGTTTGAGCTGCTCAGGGTCGGTCGTGACTCTGGCGGCATCGAGCTGGGTGTCGAGATCGGGGTTCGAGTAGCCGAAGGCATTCTGTGAACCCTCGGTGTGGTACCAACCCCAGAGGTAGTCGTTCGGATCGGGATTGAAGGTGTTGCCGACGACAATGGTCTCGAAGTTGCGCGCGGTGTTGTCGGCGAAGTAGGCGCCATACTCCATCTGGACCACTTCGGCCTCGATACCGAGTTCCTTCCAGTTCTCTTTCGCGACCAGCGCCATCGCGACGTGTTCCGGCCGCGAGCATTTGATGCCGAAGGAGAAGCCATCAGCATACCCGGCATCGGCCAGCAGTTGCTTAGCTCCCTCGACGTCACGCTCCGCGTACCAGGCCGGGAGTTGGTCTGCCGGCAGCGACCATTCGCCGTATCCGGTCGGGATGAAACCGGTCAACTCGGCGGCGCCGAATCGCGCCTTCTCAATCATGTCCTGACGGTCCATCGCCATGTCCAGCGCCCGGCGCACGCGTCCGTCGCTGAATGGACCGTCTTTCACATTGAGCCTGATCCCCATCATGTAGGCCTTCTGGCTCTGGAGGACGGTGACGCCGTCCTCGTCTTCTAGTCGCGCCGCGGCCTCGGCATAAAGGTCGATGTAGTCGGCCTGACCCGTGCGCAGCCACGCCACCCGGGTGTCTTCCTCGACCATGAGCTTGAGGATCAGCTCGTCCACGTAGGGAATGGGAGCGCCCCAGTAGTTCGGATTTTTCGTGAATCGAATGAAGTCGCCGGCCCTGACCTCATCAACGAGGAACGGTCCGGTTCCATTGACTCGTTGCTTCAGATCGCCGTCGTCCGCGGACCCTGCCTTGATGATCATCGTGCCGGCCAAGTTGGCCAGGGCCTCCGGAAAGAAGAGCTTCGGCGCGGAGAGGGAGAACCGCACCGTGTGCGTATCGACGATCTCCATGGCGTCGATCACCGACACGACCGATCGACTCGCCGCGCCATTGTCCGGATTGAGCACGCGCTCGAAGGAGTAGACGACGTCTTCGGCGGTAAAAGGGCTTCCGTCGTGCCAGGTGACGCCTTGCCGCAGCTTGAAGGTAAACGTCTGGTTGCCGGCGGTTTCCCATGATTCAGCCAAGGCTGGCGCCGCCGCCAGATTTTCGTCGAACTGTGTCAGGCTTTCGTAGGCGAACTGAATGGCTTGCCGCCCAGCGAACAGCCCATTCAGATGGGGATCGAGGTCAACCCAATCCGCTTCGGTGACGACGGTAATCGACCCGCCCGGCCGCGGCTCAGTGGCCTGATCCTGCAACAGCGCCGCGGAGGCGCCGCCCATCTCGCGCAACCCAAAGAGGGACGCGGCGCCGGCGACCCCGGTTAGCTTCAAGGCCTGTCGGCGAGAGAGTGTTGCCGCACTGTCGACGACGGAACGAGTTCGATCCATGGCGAACCTCCTTTGCAACTGCATCACGACGCATACGGTTGACAGGACTCGCGAATGATCAGGCTCGTCGGCACCAGAATCCGCTGATACTCGACGGCCTCAGGGGATCGAATGCGCTGCAGCAGGCGCTCCGCGGCCAATTGGCCGATCCGCGCGAAGGGCCGCGTGATGACGGTGACCGGCGGGTTGCCGTGCCGCAGCAGATCGACGTCGTCGACACAGATGAGCGAGAGGTCATCAGGCAGACGTACCCGACGTTCGCGCAACGCTTGCAGCACCCCAACCGAGATCTGATTGCCGGCCGCCAGCAACGCGGTCGGCGGTGACGGCGCGTCAAGCAGTTCCCGCGTCATCGCCTGCCCGAACTCAGGGGCAAAGCTACTGGTCCGTATCAGTTCCGGGTCGGTTGGCAGGCCGGCGTCGCGCATCGACGTGGTGAATGCACGCAACCGTTCCCGGCCGGGCCGAATACTGAGCGTGCCGCCGATGTATGCAATGCGACGATGGCCAAGCGAAGCCAGGTAGGCGATTGCCTCGCGCGTTCCTGAGAGGTAGTCGGTCAGCACCGCGTCGGTCGGCGTGTCTTCCATCTCGCGGTCGAGCAACACGATCGGCCGGGTCGTTTTCCGTACCTCCGCGACGAGCGCCGGGCTGGCCTCTTCGGAGATTGCCAGGATGAAGCCATCGACGCGGCGACCGCGGAGCAGTGCGAGCTGATGCGCGTCTCGTTCGGGATCGTGGCTCGATGTTGAGAGAAGCAATGTGTAGTCGTGCGCGCGAAGGACGTCGTCGACGCCTTGGGCCATGGTGGAAAAGACCGGATCGACTAAGTCCCGAATGATGAAGCCGACGGTAGACGTGGCCCGTGTCCGCATCGACCGGGCGATGGGGTCCGGCTCATAGCCGACTTCGTCGATCACGTCGAGCACGCGCTGGCGCACGCTGCCGCGCACATTGGCATGATTGTTCAGGACCCGCGAGACAGTTGCGACCGACACGTCGGCTTGCCGCGCGATCTCCTTCATGGTGGCGCTCGTCGATGTCGCCATACGCCCTGCCCGGGATTCGATCCCTGCCTCACCGGTGGTTGCTGCGATGGAACCTGCCCCGCCACACGCGCCAACTGTCATCGTTTTCTGAAATCGTTAACAACCATGGCCGCCTCAGGTTCGGGTGTCAAGTGACGAGAAGTAGGCGTTAGGATCGCACACCACTTCGCCTGAAGTAGCGCTCGCCTTCTCTCATAGCCGCCTCGAATCGCACGATACCTGGTATCGATTACAATCCGCGGCGTGTCTGTCAGGCGCGGAGCGCGAATCCGGAAGCTGCCACCGCCTGCCGAAACCGCTCCTGATCAAGGTCAAGACCAAATCCCGGCGCAGCCGGCACGACGACGAAGCCGTCCTCGATCCGGTACCCACTCGCGTCCAGTCCGGGCGTCGACGCCTCGTCCCACTCGACGAAGAGAAAGCCGTGAATCGCCTCCGCCAGATGGCACGTGGCGTAGTTGCCGTAATGGGTGCCGTAATGGTGCGGCGCGGTGCGGCTTCCCCAGGCGTCGAGTTGCCGCCCGGTTGCCAGCCAGCGCGTGAAGCCGTAGCTGAAGATGTCGTACTGCACGACGTCGACCAGACCGTCGCGCGCCCAATCGAGCAGGTCGGGCGCTGCCTGTCCCTCACCGTCGGCGATCAGCACGTCGAGTCCTCGCGCTGCCAGCCAATCCTTGAGGTCGCTGTAGAGCACCGGATCCTCGTGGAACGCCTCTTCCAACCAGAACAGACCGACATCGGCCGTCTCCGCGAGCACCCGCTTCGTGAGATTGAGGTTGTATCCGTTGTTCGCGTCGACCATGATCCGCGTATCCGGACCGACCGCCTCCCGCACCGCCCGCATAATCGCGACGTCGCGCCGCACACCGGCTTCGAGTGGCATGTGCCGCGCGCCGCGCCCGATTTTGATCTTGAAGGCCCGGTGGCCGCGGCCGATCCCTTCGCCCGCCTCCGCGGCGATCAGCGCCGCCGCCGCCGCATCGGATTCGAGGTGCAAGTCGTCGAAGTAGAGCGACGTGTCATAGCAGGGAACGCGGAGCGGGCCATCGACTGGCGCGTTGGCCATCGCCGCCGCCAAGGCGTAAACCGGTAGCCCAGCACGCTTTGCGGCCAGGTCCCACAACGGAAACTCGCATGGCAGCCACGCATCCGCTGGGCCGCCGGGAAGGAACGCCTCCCGCAGCCGCATACCGACGAGCGGCGCGAGCAGTTCCCGCGTCGCCGTACAGCGCCCGAAACCCGTCCACCCGTCCTCGGTCGCAATCCGCGCGATCGGCACCCGCACGATGCTCCCGTGCGCTCCCAAACGGGCGTTGCTCCCAGCAGGCCGCGGGCGCGTACCCTCCAACGTCCCAAGCTCGAGCCGCGTAATCCGTGGGTCGTTCATTGCGTGTGACTTCGCCTTCACTCGACTGACGACGCCTCCCGGCCATTCTCGACCCCAGGATTATCGGACAGGCAGCGAATCGAGGGAACCACCGACGACGACGGTATGGCCTGAGGAGAGCGACTCGTCCTGTGCTGCCGTCACGATCGCCGTCGCCATATCGACTGTCGTCGGCAGCGCGCCGGCGCTCTCGCGGCGGCTCCCGGCCAGTCCCGGTGCGCCGCGTTCCAGCAGCTTTGCGGTGATCGTCCCGTCGACCAAGTCGCCGGTGACGACGATCAGCCTCATTCCCGCATGTGCCAGCTCCGATTGTCGGGCTCGGAGCGCTTGCTCGCCCGCGTGCTTCGTCTCGGCCACCGGTTCGTAAGCCGCCATTTGTGCAACCCGGCCGTAGAGATGCGCCCAACGGCTGGTGACGAAGACAATCGTGCTACCGCGCCGCAAGCGTGGCAAGGCATGATCGACCAGCGCGAGCTGCGCGTCCCGGTTGATCCGCCACGGATACGCCGGGTCGGCCGCTAGGAGATCGCGCTCCAAGCCGCCGGAGGCGTTCAGGACGAGCAGATCAAGCCGGTCGCGCCATCGCCCGATCTCACCGAAAAGGCGTGCCAGCTCCTCCTCCTTCGTCACGTCCGCGCCAACCGGCAGGACTGCCGCGCCAAACCGGGACGCGTCGGTCGCGACCTGCTCCGCCCGCGCCGCCTTGTTGCGAAAGGTGATCGCGACGTCGAAACCAACGCGCGCCAGCGCCACGGTTGTCGCGGCGCCGATCCCGCGCGAGCCGCCGGTCACCAACGCCACCGGCCTTTGTCCTGCCACCATACCGCTCCTCCCGCGATCGCTCCATGCTCCGAGCATTATGCACTCGCCACGGAATGCAATTTCAATGACATCTCAGGACATTTTACATATATATGAGTTGACAAAATTGCAATCCGCGCGTACCATGGCCCGCATGCCGACCTCGCGACACACGGGAGCGTCCTGAGTAATGAACGAAGCACCATCCGAGGCAATCGTCGCCAGCCGCCTACACCGCGTTTACCAGAAGCGCCGCCGTCGCTTTCGGTCGCAGGGGCAAATCGTCGCCGTCGACGAGATCAGCTTCGCCGTCCCGGCCGGCGCCATCTTCGGTCTCCTCGGTCCTAACGGCGCCGGTAAAACCACCACGATCAAGATGCTCTCCACGCTGCTCATCCCCACGAGTGGCGCCGCAACCGTCGGCGGCTGCGACGTCGTGCGCGACGAGCGTCAGGTTCGCCGTCAGCTCGGCGTCGTGCTCGGCGGCGACCGCGGTCTCTACGGCAAGCTCTCCGCCTGGGACAACCTTGTCTACTTCGGCACCCTCTACGGCATGACCACCGATGCCATCCACCGTCGCGCCGTTGAAGTACTGGACCTGGTCAGTCTGCGCGATCGCGCCGACGAGCGAGTGGAGGGCTACTCCCGTGGGATGAAACAGCGGTTGCACCTGGCCAAGGCACTCTTGCACGACCCGCCGATCCTGATCCTCGACGAGCCGACGATCGGCCTCGATCCGGCGGCGGCGGTCGACTTGCGACAAGCCATCGCCGAGCTGGTTCCCCGGCACACCGTCCTCTTGACCACCCACGACATGCACGAGGCCGACCAACTCTGCCGCGAGATCGCCATCGTCGACCAGGGCCGGATCGTGGCCCAGGGTTCGCCATCTGAGCTAAAAGGCCGCGTCGCGGCGCAACGACGCATCGTCGTCTCGGTGCGGCAGGATCTCGACGGCCGAGGCTCAGCCATCGACAGTCAGATCACGCGCATCCGCGGGGTGCGCCACGTCGACCGCGACCTCGTCGAGACGGGTGGCACGCGGCTGACCATTCTCTGCGACGACACGACAGCCGCCCTCGACGAGACGCTCGCGATCCTGCGCGGCAACGACGCCGCGGTCGGCGCGCTGCAGGTGGTCGAGCCGACGCTCGAAGACGCGTTCCTCGCCGTCACCGGCCGGAGCTTCGAATGAACGCGCCGCTCAATCTCGGCTATCGCGGGCCGGCGGCCCACTGGTGGGCGGTGCTGCTCGGCACCGCCCGCGCCGTCATCAAGCGCTATAGCGCCTATGCGGTCGACATCATCCGCTGGCCCCTGGGCACTCTCCTCTTCTATCTGACCTTACGCATGACCTATCAAGTGTCTGGTCTGGAGAGTGTTGCCGGCGCCAACGTCGCGGGCTTCCTCCTCATCGGCATGCTCGGTATGGAAGCCTGGAGCTCCACCATCTGGTCCAGCGGCTACGCCTTCGAGCACGAGCGGCACGAAGGGACGGTCAGCGCACTCTTCCTCTCTCCAGCCAGTCGCGTCGCCGTGATCCTGGGCTACGGCGTCGGCTCGTTCGTCTGGTCGCTGCCGTCCCTGGCGATGGTCGGCCTGCTCAGCCTGATCACCGGCGCCCACTTCGACGTGTCCGATCCATTCGCCGTGATCGCCTCGATGATCGTCATCTACCTCGGCTCGCTCTGCACCGGTTTCGCCCTGGCCGGGATCTTTGTCCTCTCCCGCCGCGGCAACGTCCTCGCCAATTTCCTCCAATTCCCGATCTACATCCTCGCCGGTTTCGTCGTCCCCCGCTCCGAACTGCCCGGCTGGCTCCAACCTATTTCGAACGCCATCCCGGCAAGCCACGCGATCGATGCGTTGCGCGCCAGCGCGCTTAACGGCGAGACCGTAGGCGACGTAGCGGCGACCCTGGCGGCATCGCTCGCCGCCGCTGCCGGCTTCGCGGTGATCGGTATCTTGAGCTTGAGGAGAGTCGAACATGCAGCCAAGCGTTCCGGTAGCCTCGAGCTCTATTAGGAGCGTAAGCCGCCCGCGGGCGGAAC